>JBGTGJ010000187.1:0-19065 GCA_041746775.1 bacterium | reverse complement strand
TTTTTTGGGGTTTCATTTTATCAAACTATTTTGTACCTGAGATGACTAAAAAAAACTTTTAGTCACGCGGAGGTTATATGAAATCGTCTCTCCATTTTGCACTATTTGCCCTTCTCACCGCAACCACCTTAGGATGTGGTGGAGATAATGTTGAACAAGGGGTTTTTGTCGATGAACCGGTGTCAGGGCTTTCCTATCAAACCGAGACACAATCGGGCGTGACCGATAGCTCGGGAAGATTTACATTTATTCCAGGAGAAACGATTTCATTCAATTTAGGAGACACTTCCTTGGGGTCGACCGATGCTCAGCAAACCTTAAGTCCTTTCGACCTGGTTACAGGGGCCGAACCGATCATTGCTGCCCGGGATATTCGAATGTTCGCCAACGCCCTCAACAAGGGGGCCGTGTTGGGCATGGAACAGGTTTTCAATCAGGCGGTTTTTCTTCAGGGGTTGGATGAGGATGGGGATTTGTCGACCGGGATACAGGTTCCTGCATTAGTTCCTTCACTTCTTTCAGGTGTTCAAATTGACTTTGCTAAGAAAGCTAACCGATTTTCGAGAGATGTCGATTTGGCTCAATTGCGAAAAGATGGGTTTGATGCCGGGCTCTGGAATGGAGGACGTCCGATTCCTTCGATGGGTCGAGCGATGGATCATCTTTATGCCTCGTTAGGTTTGATCCCCGAAATATTTCGCCCCACCGTTTTTTCATTGGATAGCGACAATGATGAAAACGCCGATAATATCACTACCGAATTTTATGATGTAGAAGGGAGACGGATCAGAAGTGAGATAGATGCCGATGGGAGTGGTTCGGTGGATGAGATCGAGAATTCCATTTATAACGAACAGGATCGAGTCATTCGAGTCGAGGTCGACAGTGACGCTAATGGTTCTATCGATGCTGTTTTTATTTCAGACTATGATGACCGAGGAAATCAGACTCATACCGAAACGGATAGCAACAATGATGGAACTGCTGAGTCCTCGATTGATTTTTCCTACAATGAACTAAATCAACTGATTCAAACAGAATTCGATAATGACGGTGATGGTTCACCCAATATTATCAGTCAAAATGAATATGACGAGCGGGGAAATCAGACCATCGGCCGATTGGATACTGATACAGATGGGTCACCTAATAGCATTTCTATTCGCCACTACGATGAAAGAGACAACGAGATCATGCTTGAATTAGATAATGATGCCAGTGGATCAACCGACCTTATTTTCACCTCAGAATACGATGCGAATAACAATCAGGTGCTTCGAACCAGTGATAGCAATGCCGATGGAGTACCCGAACAGATTGAAACATCCACCTTCGATGCTAATAATAATTTAATTCGATTTGAACGTAACGCGGATGGGCTTGGGGACCCAGAAATGATTTCGATACGTCAATACGACGAATTGGGAAATATTACTTTAATTGAATCCGATAATGATGCCGATGGTAGCGCTGATAGTAGAAGCACTTTTCAATATGATGAGAATGGTAGCATCATCCTCTCCGAATTCGACAATAATGCCGATGGCACGATAGATTCCGTCCAAACTATTTCAGGCTATGAGTTAGGTAATTGGGTTAGTTTTTTCTTTGCTGAGGATTAGACAGTAGAAGCATCCTTCTTAATGATCGAGTGTGCCCAATCGATAACTCTTTGCACGCGTGGAACTAAACGCTCTCTTGTTTGATCGTACTGCAACCATTGATATTCATGGTGTTCCGGATGTTGTTTTCCTGGGGCGTTAGGAAGAGTGAGTTTGATCTGTGAAGTTTCGGCGAGATAATAACGGGCTACTTTTCCAACACCGTAGAGCTCTGTTTCAAGATATGGATGGCCCCAATGAAATTTTAAATCTTCAATTCCGGTCTCTTCGGCAACTTCTCGTAACGCAGCGTTGAGCGGATCTTCACCATTTTCGACAACCCCTTTAGGAAAATCCCAATAGTTATAAGCGCGCAGCAGAAGATAAAGATATTCGTCGTTTTCTTTTCGAACCACCACTGCTCCGGCCGATAAGCGGGAAATTTTCATATTAGGATATGGATTCTCCCTGTAGCTGCAATTCAAGAATTGCAGACGAATACGGTGATTTCGTGCAATTCTTGAATTGCACCTACAGAGGGAGAAGTTTATTTTGTTGAACTCTCACGCACGATCTCTTGAAATTTTTCAGTTTTCTGAAGTTGCCCCATCACCTGTAGTAATTCCGTGGGTGGTGGTTGGATTTTTCTTTTTTGCAGGTCAAACCAAGCCCCCTGTGTCGTCACGACAGCGACTCGTTCTGCTTTGTCATTGAACATTTCATTGACTAATCGGAACATCGTTCCATCTTGGCTCATGCCATCGAGCACGAAGTTCACCTTAAATTTTTCCAACAATAGCATCTCTTTAAAAAATCGAATTTCATCTTTAAAAACAATTGGTCCAAATTGGAGTTCGCGAAATCGGTTGGCGGAAAATCCGTGGGCCGAAAAAAAGCTGAATCGTGTGGTGGCAGCATAGTCGAGGTAGGCGGTGTTTTTCATGTGGCTGTTAGAATCGAGATCTCCCCAGCCGACCATAAATTCTTTTGAAAATGCGGTTTCCATGGTTTCCTTTTCTTGATGGAGATTTTCAGCCTGGAGTTTTATTTTAATTTCTTTAGAACACCCTTTTGTTCGGAGAAATGACGGATAACTTCGTGTATCGTATATTGTGTATCGGGAAAAATTTTGTCCTGTTTCTTAGATCTCTCTTCTTTACCGATACACGATACTCGAAATTTTGGACTGCAGGGACAAAATTTTTGTGCGCCCAGCATGATTCGAACATGCGACCTTTGGTTTCGTAGACCAACGCTCTATCCAACTGAGCTATGGGCGCAAATGCACTGTTTCGTGAAGTAGTCGAAAGATGATGAGTGGTCAAGAAGTTGCGCACAAGTTGAACGACGAAGTGCGCAAAACAAAATCGGCCACGACAAGAAATTATAAAGCTCGTAGAAAGGCCACCAAATCAGTCTTCTCTTGAGTGGTCAATTGCAGCCCTTGGATCAAGTTGAAAAATTCTACCGTGTCTTCCAACGTCAAAAGTCTTCCATCATGCAGATATGTAGGGGATTCCTTAATGCCACGGAGTGGAAAGGTTTTGATTGGACCGTCCCCCATCGCCATCATGCCGTTGATCATACGCGGTTTAAAAAAACGCTCCGTCTTGAGGTTATGCATCAGATTGTCGGTATAATAAGGAGGGATGTGACAAACCGAACATTTCCCTTTGCCGAAAAATACCGCTTCTCCCCTCAACTCTGATTCCGTCGATTTTTTCGGATCGAGTCGGCCATAAATATCCAGCTTGGGGGCGGGGGGGAAATCCAATAACGACTGAAACTCCGCCATAAAGTGCACTTGACTGGCTCGTTCCAAAATATTCACCCCTTTTTTGGTGGCACTGACCGGATCCCCGTCGAAGTAGGCGGCTCGCTGCTCAAATTCAGTAAAATCCTCCACCGATTTTAATGCACGTTGCGAACCAAACAGGCGCTGAATGTTGACGCCTCGGAGGGACGGGGTATCAATGCGATGTCGAAAAGGTTGTGGCCGTATATCTCCCACTAAGTGGGTGGAAGCATTGGTGTGACCATTGTTATGGCATTCCAAACAAGAAACACCTCGGCTGGGGAGAGCGCTTCGGCGATCTTCGGTCAGATTAAATTGTTGTTGAGGGAAGGGGGTCAACAAGAGCCGCAACCCTTCCAGTTGTTTCGGGTTGAGAATACCGTTGAACAGTTCATAGAAGTTGTTCAAGGTCACGACCTTCCCCTGAGAGACATCCCCCAAATCGAGACGGGTCGTCAGAAAGATCGGTGCGGGAAATTCTGGCAGCAAATGATCCGGTAAATCAAAATCA
Source organism: bacterium (assembly GCA_041746775.1). Taxonomy (GTDB): domain Bacteria; phylum UBA10199; class UBA10199; order DSSB01; family DSSB01; genus JBGTGJ01. The sequence continues at coordinate 15,158 of JBGTGJ010000187.1, read as the reverse complement.
AGATCAAACCGTGTTAAATCACGCCCCTCCTGCCGTTTGATTTCATCGATGTGAAATTGCGGAAAGAGCATCCCTCCTTCCGGATGATTGGGATGAGGAAGCGGCATAAAACCTTTGGGAAATAAATCTTGCGCTTGAATGAATTCCGGATTCAAGGTGCCCAGCTGCTCCCAATTCACCCCCACTGGCAATTTCACTCGTACCCCTTCTTGAATAGGCTTTCCCCGAAACATCGTGACCCCGCTGGCCGGGCGGTTACTCAAGTCATAGCGCTCTGCCAGCAAATTCTGATGCTTTTCCATCACGCTGTTTTTTTCCCCCTGCATCCGGGCCATGGTTTCTTGAAATGACTCCTTGATTAAAACCGGCATGTAACTCGACACCCCTTTTGCAGGGATCGCTTGCGGTTGGGATGGAGTATCCATCGATCCAGCAGGAAGGGGGGCTTGTTCCGGAAAAGAGGGGGCTGTTTCAGTGACGAGAGACTTCACAATCGGTTGAGATGGGAGCTCTTTCTTTCTAGAACAACCAACTCCAAAAGAGATGAGATTTACCCCAAACAGAACGACGAGTAAAATGACCTTAAAATTTTTGCGATTCATGAGCCCCCCCTTTGCTTTTTGGTCGTGATACACCGAAGATTCATTATAAAAAAATAGACCGTTCTAAGCTAATTTTTTCTACTTTCAGTCGATTCTTAAATGAAACCATTTGAATTCCTTAGAAAAACAATTAGGATGGTGGGGTCATTTAAAGAAAGGGGATCTATGCAATCTCATTTTTTTCGTCGTGGCTTTTTAATTTTGTGGGTCATTCATCTTTTTCTTATCCCATCCGCGTGGGGAGGAGGAACGACGGTTTCTACTCGTTCCACCGCCGAGCTCAAAAAATACATGTCCAATTTTGGTTCGATGATGGCGGGGTTAGAGATCATTCGTCTCAAAGAAAAAAAACCGGATTGGGAGGTGATCAATCTTACTTTGGAAGAGATGAGTAAGACGTTGAAGGAGATGCAACAGGCCGATTCGGAGAATGCTTATAAAGAGTACACCGACGCCTTAGCCGCGGGGCTAGTGGATCTGAAGGAAAAGGGGGCTCGCAAGGATAAGAAGTTTTATGATTCTTTAGATAAATTGTCAGACAGTTGTTTTAAATGTCACGCGGCTCATCGCCCCTCGGATTTTCCTATTCCAAATAAAGAGAAGAGGGCTTTTCAGGAAAGTGCTCCTGGCAATGGGCATGTCTCTCCATCCAACCGTCATGGAGGCTAAACAGAGTTTTATTTTCTTTTGCCCAGCTTGGTTTGCCTTGTCCCGCGGTCTTCTCGTATATCTCGGGAATGATGCGGCTTGATTTTCTTTTGTTTTGTCGCCAGTTCGTTTCGATTGTCTCCTAGTTTATAGGAGGCTCGTGATAATGGTTTGTTATTTTTTTCCATAAAATTTCCCTTTCAAGCGAAGTGAGCTTATTGATTGTCTGACAAGTCACAGCATTTGCCAAATTTTAAATAAAGATAATGAATAAGAAATGAAAAAATTCTTCTTGAAAGAACGAGTTCGTTTCAAACGGATGCTTTTCCACCCGACCTTCCTGCTATTAACAGTGCTGGGAAACCTCATCCTGTTTTCCTGCGTCACTGCTCTCTATTTCTTTGAACATGGGGTTAATCCTGACATCCAAAGTTTCTTTGACAGCTTCTGGTGGGGGGTCGCCACCATCACGACGGTTGGTTTTGGAGATGTGGTTCCGGTCACCGCAGCGGGAAAGGCAATTGGTATTCTTTTGATGTATACCGGGACAGTCCTATTTATCAGTTTTACAGGTGTGCTGGTCAGTCTCTGGATGCGTGAAGAGGTGGAAAGGGAAATTTTTCCTTTAGAAAAAGAGATCAAAGAGGAAGAGCGAGAGACGATTCAGGTTGAAAAGATCCTCCACGAGATTCGGGATCGTTTGCAAAGGATAGAGCAGAATTTAAAAAAATAAATCCATGTCACTTCCGATCATCTCCAATCGCTAAAGAATACTGCGCCTCCTCTCTAGCATGTTTCATCCACGCCAAGACGTGGCCGACCAGAGAGCAGCTGATTCCAACCATGAGGATGATTCCTGAATGCCTCCACATTCCAATGATAAAAGAACAAAAGGCGATGAGATGCAGAATCAGATTAATCCTCTCCGAATGGTACACCAGCAGACGTTGAAAAAGATTTAATCCGACCTGAACGATTTGTAGGTAATGAGGGTCATTTCTGGCGATCATCTCTCCGGTGATAGGAAGCCCGACCAGAAAAATTAGGGCCAATAATGCATGATGCGTCCACAAAAAATATCCCCCCCAAAGAAAGGCGAGCAGGTGAAGGGCGAAATTCACGGGATGGGCATGTCGCACCGCTATTTTTTGTAAAGTAGTGAGTTGATCGTAGGTTAGATCATCCATATTAACCTCCTGATGAAAAAACTCCGCTTTCTTGGAAGAGTTTTAGTCCTTCTAAAATCGTTTGACTCAAATCGATCCCGTTCGACGAGTGTGGGATGGTATTGCAAGTAATGACTTGCTTGGCTCCTGCCTCTAACAAACCTTGCTCCGCATTCGGTTCCAAAACGGCATGAACTCCGACACAGATCGGAGCCGACATCCCATTTTTTATAATGAGTTGAACCGTCTTTTTCATCGTCTCTCCCGAACTAATGATGTCATCTAAAATAATCGGGGTGTGGTTTTGAAAATTTTGTAGTGAAGGAAGAGAAAGCTCTACCTCTCGATCCCCTTTTCTCACTTTTTGCAAAATAAGATGAGGGGTGCCGACTTTCTTGGCGACTTCAGAAACCCACTGCTCGCTTTCAGAATCTGGCCCGATCAATATGGGATTAGTGATATTGTTTTTTATCCATTCGGCGATCGAATTATCCGCATGAAGGACCATGGTTGGGATCTTGTAAATTTCCGCAAGCGATGAATAGCGGTGCAGATGTGGGTCGACAGTGATCAACCAATCCAAGGTTTCTGAAAGTAGGGTAGCAAAATGGCGAGAGGTGATCGTTTCTCCTGATTGAAAGATTTTGTCTTGGCGAAGATAAGCCAAATAAGGGGCGATCAATCCCACCTCCTTGGCCCCTTGTTCTTTTAATGCTTTACACAAAAAATATAGCGGTAAAAATTTTTCATTCGGATGCACCAGGCTACACAGTACCGCAACCTTGGTTTCTGCAACATCTGAGAGGATGCGAAGGTAGGTTTCGGCATCCGGAAAAGACCTTAAAATATATTCCACAGACTCAAAATTCAAATGCTGGTGGAGTGCTGCGGAGAAAGATTCATTTCCTGGATAGGTAAGTAGCAGCGGTTGGATGTTTTGCTTTTCGCTCGGCATCGGTTTCCTCGGAACATGATTATACAGATGACAACTCATGATGGAGAAGGATAATCTTTTTCTTCTATGCCGAGTCTGCTCAAGATTAGAAAAGTCGGAATTGATACCTACCATGAAAATATCGCCTACATGCCGATTGGGTGCGAGATCTGTAAAAGTCAGGGATTTGGCGCATTATCCAAGATTGAAATTCATTCTGCCAAGAAAAGTATCTTAGCGACTCTCAATATGACCGAGAATGGGCTGGTCCAGATGGGCGAAATCGGGTTGAGCAACATTGCTTTCGAACGTTTAGGTTTGGCCGACGGCAATGAAGTCACCCTCTCTCATCCCGATCCCCTTCTTTCCACCTTATTTATTCGACAAAAGTTGGATGGTTTTTCGCTCAACAAGGAAAAATTTCTGACGATCGTGAAAGATATTCTTTCCTATCGCTATTCCAATATCGAACTCACCGCTTTCGTTGTTGCCTGTACCCATCAAAGACTTAGCGAACGTGAGATCGGCGATCTGACCGAGGTGATGATTGAGACGGGGGAGCGGGTTGACTGGGGGCTACCTCTCGTCCTCGATAAGCATAGTGTGGGTGGTTTGCCAGGCAATCGTACGACCATGATTGTGGTTCCGATCATCGCCGAATTTGGTTTGCCGATCCCCAAGACCTCTTCTCGAGCGATCACCTCTCCGTCAGGGACTGCCGATACCATGGAGACGCTGGCCAATGTACGACTGTCCGTGGCTGAGATGAAGCAACTGGTGACGGAGGAGAATGCCTGTATCGCCTGGGGGGGAGCGCTGGCGCTGGCACCGGTCGATGACATCATTATTTCGGTGGAGCGGCCGCTCAATCTTGATTCGGAGGGGCAAATGGTTGCTTCAATCCTTTCCAAAAAACGGGCCGCCGGTTCCACCCATTTAGTTTTGGATATCCCGATTGGTCCCACCGCCAAGGTGAGGTCGGTGAAGGATGCCAACCGGATGAAAAAATATTTTGAAAATGTTGGAAAAAGAATCGGGATCAAGGTGCGAGTGGTCTACACCGACGGATCTCAGCCGGTCGGTCGAGGGATCGGCCCTTATTTAGAGGCTCAAGAGGTCTTGAAAGTTTTGAAAGAGGATCCATTGGGGCCGGCCGATCTGCGTGATAAATCGATTTTTTTGGCGGGAGAACTTTTGGAATTAAGCGGAAAAGTTCGCAAGGGGAAAGGGAAAGAGGTTGCGGCGCAGATCCTTCATTCCGGTAAAGCCTATGAAAAATTTATGCGGATCGTTGAAAAACAAGGGGGGATGAAAGAGTTAGCGCCAGCTCGTTATACCTATGAAGTGATTAACCTGATTGATGGAGAGGTGCGCTCAATTCACAATCAAAAAATTGCTCAAGTCGCCAAATTGGCAGGGGCTCCCCACGATCCCCGTGCTGGAGTTTATCTGTATGCCAAGCTGGGAGACCGTGTGCAGCAAGGGGGGGCGCTATTTCGAATTTATGCTGAGAATGAAGAGGAGCTACAGTTGCTATCCAATATGTTCAGGCTAATCCTCACATTGTGCAGGTAGCTTAAATTTTTCCATGGATGACCCATGAAGCTTCGCCAAAAATTTCAATTTTTGTTTAAAGGATTGAGCAAGAATGTTTTCCTCCTTGGGCTGCTAAGTTTTTTTAATGATGTCTCGGGCGAAATGGTTTCTCCCCTTTTGCCGCTCTATCTGACTTCACTCGGTTTGGGGGCCGGTTTTCTTGGGATCTTGGAAGGGGTTGCTGATTTTTTATCCTATCTGATGATGTTGTTAATGGGGGTCTATTCCGATCGATATGGAAAACATGTCGGGTTGACCTTATGGGGTTATCGGCTTTGTGCCTGGATTCGTTTGCTGCTTGCCATTCCAAATCCCGCAACCGTGCTTTCGGCGCGTTGGATTGATCGCTTGGGTAAAGGGATTCGCACACCTCCTCGAGATCGATTGATTACGGCATCGACCGAATCCAAAGTTTGGGGGAAGGCTTTTGGCCTTCAGCGTGCGCTCGATCATGCCGGAGGAATTTTTGGCGCTCTGATTGCTGTCATTTTTTTAGCGAAGCTTTCTGAAAGTTCACTGCCCTATTTATTTTTGATTGGTGCTGTTCCCGCTATTCTTTCCATCACCTTCCTCTCATCTCAAATTAAAAAATTACACTTTAAGGTGCCGCTAAGAACCTCCACGCTTCCGTGGAAGTCATTTCCAAAAAAAATACGACCGTTTGTGTTGGTGATCTTTCTCTCTTCTTTGAGTAATCCCTCGGAACTATTTTTAATGATGAGAGCGACCGATTTAGGGTTGGAAAAATATAAAATCCCTCTGTTGTGGATTTTTATGGCGCTTTTCAAATTGATTTCCTCGTTTCTTGGAGGGGTGCTGGCTGACCATTGGAGTCGTCGTAAGACGATCGGGCTAAGCTGGCTATTATTTTCTCTGGCGTTTATCGGATTTGCCCTCAATACCCAGCTCATTTTTGTGTGGCCTCTAGTAGCACTCTATGGTTTTCATTCGGGTCTCATGGAAGCGAGTCAGCGGGCGTATCCGGCGACACTGGCTAGAGAGGAAGAGCGAGCCTCGGCATTAGGATGGTATTATTTCGCCTATGGGGTCGGTACGCTTCCAGCTTCCGCGATTTTTGGTTTGATTTGGAAATATTGGGGTTCCTCCACTGCCTTTTCCATTTATGCTGCTTCGATGGTGTTGACGGTTCCATGGTTATTTTGGTTACCGAGTGATCGTCCATTAAAAAGAAAGAGTTCATGATGAAATGGTTTCTTTTAGCTGTCGCCGGTGCCGGAGGTGCTCTCAGTCGTTATTTTCTGGGAGGCTTGATCTTTCAGCTCTTGGGAACTCGTTTCCCTTTCGGAACTTTGTTGGTCAATGTCATTGGCTGTTTATTGATCGGTTTTTTGGGAACGGTTGCGGGAGGGAAGGTGATTGAAAACCCTCAACTTCGGATCACATTATTTGCCGGTTTTTTAGGAGCTTTTACGACCTTTTCGAGTTTTTCGTTTGAAACCTGGGTTCTCTTCAAAGATGGAGAGATGGGGTTGGCAGGTTTGAATATCCTGCTAAGTCTGATGTTGGGTTTTTTTGCGTTGGGGATCGGGATTTTTTTGGGGAAGGTGTTTTCGTAATTCGTTCACGTTCTTCGTTTAAAATTTTACTAACCAAATTTTGCGGAGAGGGAGGGATTCGAACCCTCGGTAGAGCTTTTGACCCTACGACGGTTTAGCAAACCGTTGCCTTCAGCCACTCGGCCACCTCTCCAAAATTTTGCGCCAGCAAAATTTTCCCGATACACGATATACGATACACGATACAAGGCTATTTATTCATCTGCAAAGCTTTCTCTTTCCCCACTTTTTTTCACATTCGAAAATTTAAATAATCGGCTTCGCTCTTCTCTTCCCCTTAAAATATCCCCAAATCATCCCAACCAACCACCCCACGACCAACGGAACTCCCGAATATAATCCAATCCACTTTACTTTCTTAAAAAAAGGCAATCTTTTGAATTGCGAGCAAATTTCCTTTTCCGAAGCTGCGGGTGAAGCACCACCCACTTGACCAGAAGTAGACGAAATAGTGGTTTGAGTTCCCGCGGAGGTTCCTTCTCGCAATGCTCCAGCCCCGATTGGCGTAACACTAAAGAGATAAGGGACTTCATTATAGATCGTATAATTCGAATCAAATCGCAAAAAATAATATCCAGGTTTCTTCAATGTCACCCGTTCCATTTTCGCCACGGCCCCTTCATTAGGAGAGGAAACCTCGGCAATTTGAACACCATCGCTGTCGGTCAAAGTAAGACGAAGATTCAATTTGCCACTCATATCCCGACCTTTGATCTCATAGTCCCCTGCAGCGGCATTAAACTTATACATGTCGACATTGTCGGAGGGGCTTAAGTAATTTTTTTCATAATTTCCAATACTGACTTCTAAGGAGGTGGCTTCATTAGCTCCTGCATCTTGCTTTGAGTTGGCATCAAACAGTTCGGCCAATTCGACTTTGAAGCGATTATCTTTGTGGACGTCGGCATAAGTCGAACCAACGAGTATATAGTAGCGACCTTCTTTTCCAAGAGCGACCGGGAGGGTGATATCTTTTTTCGCATTGGGAGAGCCAATCAGCTCTTCGGATTGAATCTTGGCTCGTTCCGGAGAATGAAGCTGAATACCAGCATAGACACTGCGGTTTTCGGTCGCTTGATTTTCTCGAATATCGACCCCTTTTTCCCCCGTTTCTAACGTGACGATGATTTTTTGGCCCGGCTTGGCATCCACATAAAAATAATCGAATTGGTTGACTCGTTGGTGGTGGTTGAGTCGAAATAGTTTTCCCAAAGTGACAGGAGCGGCCGACTCATAATTATCTCCTCCACGAACCTCGTCTCCATAAACCGCTTCACTTTTTTGAATCACGAGTGATTCTTGTGTTAATTTTTGCAAAGAATTGTAAAGGCTCGCTGCATCTCGGGCATCCATATATTGGCCACCGGTAGCCAAAGAAATTCCCTCGAGCTGCGCGCGAGTTTTGGCATCGACGTCGAACCCAATGGTATGAATTTTAAACTTGAACCCCTTGGCGATTAATCCACGCGCGACGGCGGCAGGATCTCCTCCACAGCTCTCCTCCCCATCACTCACGAGAATGATATTCTGTGCCTCATCGGCACCGGGGGTGAAATCAAGCGATGCTTGTTCCAACGAATAGGCAATGGGTGTTTGTCCGAGCGGAGTCGCGGCATAGACGATGCTTAAGAAACGCTGTTTATCGATCGCTCCAAAGGGGATGACTAATTCTGTATCTTTACAACTTGCCACCTTATCCGTTGGAGGAAGGCGGTGCGCATAAAGTCGAAGGGCTATGATGCTGCCTTCTGGAATTCCCTGAACCATTGAGGCGACTGCTTTTTTGGCGGCATCGATTCTTCTTTCTCCTCCGGATAATGTTTTCATTGAGCCACTGACATCCAAAATATATTCCACCCGACTTGCGGCAGCGGCGGTGGTGATATTTCCGAAGAGTAAAATGGAGAGTAAAACGAGTTTTTGAAAATTTTTCATGGGATTCTCCTTTGGGTTGGCTGGAGAGTAACGTTCTTTGAAAAAAAATCTATGATTTTTTTAATGAGTTGAGGGGAGTAGAAATTTCACAGGGCCCAGTTTTTTTAAGATATCGGTATATTTCAATTCTCCACGCATCAATTGGCAGGTCCAATTCCATTGCCAATGATATTTTTCTAATCCTCTCGAGACGAGTCCTGGAGCCAGATTGTAAAGCCAGAGTAGTTTTAATGCAGAGCGGAATTCGGGCATCAATATTTCGTCGACTGTTTGTTGGTAGCCAGAAAAATCGGGAATCTTTTGATTGTCTAAATTTTTTAGGATGTATGGAACTGCCAATTGCGCGCTCTTAATCGCATAGTAGATCCCTTCTCCATCCAGTGGGTTGATCAGTCCTGCTGCATCGCCGATGAGTAGACTTCTTCCGCGGTGGATTGGAAGATTTTCCAAACGAAGCGGTAACGGATGCCCTTGGGTGTGTAGAACGCGATAAGATCCAAACTTTGAACGGCAGAACTTATCAAAGGCAGCATAATATTTTTTTACCCCCTTGGGATTTTGCGGCCACGAGCCGACTCCGATGGAGAGATGATTTTTTTTAGGAAAGATCCAGCCATAACCGTTCCGAATAAATCCGAGATCGAGTAAAAGCATGTCTTGCCAATCGGAAAGGATTTTATCTTGGACTTCGATTTCACTTTCCAAGGCAATACCCAGATGCGTGCTGGTCTTGAGTCCAAGCGAACGGGCTACGATACTATGAGCACCGTCAGCTCCTACCACAATTTTTCCTGAAAAGTTTTCACTATTTTTTGATTGAATCGTGACCCGATCGGTTTCCATGTTGATGTGCTGGACAGAATAGTGATCCAAAATTTTGGCACCCGCTTTTTGAGCTTGTTGAATCAGTAAGTGATCGAATTGATTTCGCATCACCAAATAGCAAAGAGGTTTGTTATCAGAGCGGATGAATGTTTTTTCTAATTGTGAGGTAATAGAGACTCGATGAATCGTTCGTTCCACGACTGAACTGATATCAAAGTCGAGTAGCTTGGTTGTTTTAAATGTGATGGCGCCGCCACACGTTTTATAACGAGGCAGCGGATATTTTTCTACAAGAAGAACTTTGACTCCGACTTTGGCCAGCTGATAGGCGGCGGTAGCTCCTGCGGGGCCTGCTCCCACGATAATGACGTCGTATTCCATCACTTCGTCATGACCTGTTGATTGGCTCGGTGAAGCGATCTCCAACTATACAAACCAATCCCCGCAACGCTGAGCACAAAAAATAGGTAAACCCAGATGCTGATTCCTCCTTGGTTGGCTTCTCCTGGATAACGGATCAGGGCGATCAGCTGCAATATTCCCAGTACCGTATAAGTCACTGCGCCAGAGGAGATCCGTTCTCGATCGTTTTCGATAATCACATGCATCGCGATAATTCCAATTCCAAACAGCCACGCCCCGGTTGCTCTTCCGGTGAGTGGGGTTAATGGCCAGGGCCAAAATAGAGCTGCTTTGGTTGGGTCAAAGACGAGAATAATGCCTAATACCAACATCACCACCGCCTGAATTCCCAAGATCATACTCCACCACCAGGGAAAGAAAGCTTGGCGAGGTTTGTCTGTTCCAGGAATTTTAAGTTGTTGGATAAACAGTGCGACAAACGCAATTGGGGTCAGCACGTAAACGGCTAACCATGCCCAATTGGCGATGATGGCCGAGGGGAATGGACTACTAAAATGAAATTTGTCTAGATGCAGCAGCGTCACCACCAGCATCAGCGGCAGAAAGATCATGGCGACTGGCAAGGCGATACGGGCGTCGCTCCACCGTTTTTTTTGTGAACACATAAAAAATAATACCGAAGCGGTCAGCCAACATGCGCCGAGAAAAGTTGCGGTGATGTGCGATTTGATCGTCCAGGCGAAATAGCGATCGGTAAATTCTGTTAAAACGAATAATTGAACCCCCGCGAGAAAGGCGAGGAGACTTGCAAGCATCAGCAAGTATTTTAAATTTTTGGAGAGAGGGCGCAGAGTTGTAGGATCATTCATGGTCTACCTCCTTGATTTGATTATTTTATCCAAAATCGAGGGGATCGCCTAATTCTATTTTTTTAGTTGTGCTGGGGAAATGAGCTCCCTTACAATTTAGGGTACGGGTTTCTGAATAGGGAAAAACATTTTAAGAGGAGGTTTTTATGATTAGTCGTGCCAAGATGAGGATATGGTCTTTGCTTTCCATTCTATCGGGATTTGTTTTGGGGATATTTCAGTCTTCTCCAGCAAAGGCGGGGGAATGCCCTCCTGGAGCAGCTATTGCGGCCGGTGTAGTGCAACTGGGGCCCGATTCAACCAATCCCTGTGTTGCTACAAGTGACGTAATCAAGGATCCAAAAAAATTGGCAGCAATCATTCAATGCATTCAAGGGTACCGAGGGACAGAACCTCCCACCTCATCTAATATTCCAACTTTGGATGACTTGATTTGGTGCGAACTCCAAGTTCATGGAGCTGGCCAGGGAGAATTAAAAGGGCAAGGAAATAGGTAATTAGGAATAATCAATGGAAAGGCAGATCCACCAAGAACAACGACGCGAAATCTTGCGGCGTGAGATTGAGCGCCAAGTGGAAAAGCTGGCTCTGTTAAAAAAACTGCAGTTGGAAACACAAAATCAACTTTGCGAAAAAGAAGAAGAGTCCCAAAAGTTAGAGTCTATGGTAGAAGAAAATCGTGTTGATTCTTCCCGCTAATCCAAAATTTCGAGGGGAAGTTGAGTCGAATGACTCCGCTTCCCCTTGTTTTCCTACTATTCTAATCGCGTCTTTTTCAGAGCCCGATGTGCTCGCTGCTGAAATGTGCAGACTTGAGGAGCAGTTTGGATATTTGGATTTTTGTTTGGATGCGGATGGTTTTAATATTTCCGAATCTGAGCTTTTAGATTTTTTCCAACAACTTAAAAAGAAAAGTTCCTCTCGACATCATTGGTGTCTGAATATTCTCGGAAATAAAATTTCAAAATCACTCATCGCGCAGTATAAAAAATTAGGTTTTCTGGGGCTACATCTTCATTTTTCTGAAGAGATCCCGCTCGATCTGTTACAGGCTATTTTATCCTGCAACTTTCACCTCACGATTTCCCTCTCTTTTGAAAAGCCGGATGCGGCGATTTGGCGAGCTTTGTTGGTAAAAAAAACCGGGGTGGAAGAGGTCAGGTTTACGGATATTTCTGCTAAATTTTCGGAAGCAGCGATATTTTTTGAAGAGCTGATCAACCAAGTGCCGATGCCACTGGCACAACTGCTTGATTTGCTGAAGTGGCAGCCGGTGGAACTTTTTTCGGTTTGGAAAAAGTGGCAAGAGGTTCGGTATCCTGATCGTCCCGTCCAGGCAGCGTTTGTTTTCAATACTTTTAAAGATTTTATCGATGAAGTGGCGCTGGTGAATGATCCGCAGGATGCGGTCTTTCCAAAAATCAAAAAAAAGCCGCTCATTTTTTTGGGCCCCAGTCTTTCCAAAGAGCAAGCCTCACAAATTCTAGATGCCGAATATCGTCCCCCGATTCGCCGCGGTGATCTGCCGAAGGCACTGGCGGAAGGGTATCGGGTGATCGGGATTGTCGATGGAGTATTTCATCACGCCTTCTCAGTTTCGCTTCAAGAAATTCGAGAGGCGATCGAGCGGGGAGTGAAGCTCTATGGCTCTTCCAGCATGGGGGCGCTTCGGGCGGCAGATGCTTATTCTCTTGGAATGGTAGGGATTGGGAAAATTTATTCGTGGTATCGCTCCGGCAAGATCGATTCGGATGAAGAAGTTGCGCTGTTGTTTGATGAAACCACCGGTGCCCAATTGACTGAACCGTTGGTGCATCTTCGAGCGCATCTCGAAAAGTTCATGCATCAGGGTTATATTGATGAATCGATGTTTCAAAATATTTTCAAAATAGGGATGCAAATTCCTTACTATCAACGCACTCGCCTAATGCTCCTTAAACAAATCGAAAGCTTGCTTCCGTCCGAACTCTTTGTGAAGATGCAAAAAGAATTTTCCGAAGAGAAAACCGATTTGAAAGGGGAAGATGCGATTGCGCTTCTTAGACAGATTCAAAAAGAAAACAACCGTTCCAGTTCCGCTTAGAGATTATCTTATCGATTGGCCGCTAGCTGAATCCTCCGACAAAAAAGGTTTTATCGAGACGACGCACCGGGTGGTTTCACCAGAACAGACTTTGGAGAGAATCGCTCCACTCCAACTGCAAGCCGGAATCACTCGTGTCTCTGACATCACGGATCTCGACTGCATTGGAATCCCTGTCTACGTCGCAGTAAGGCCGACCGCCGATCTCTATGATGAAAATATCACCGTCTATAATGGCAAGGGGCTTACCAAGATTCAGGCGAAGGTTTCGGCGTTGATGGAAGCGTTTGAGAGGGATGGGGGAGAGCGGCATGATCGGCCGACGTTGTATGGTCCCCTCGCACATATCAAAAAATATGGTCGTGTCATTTCTCCACGAGAGCTGATTCTTCCTAAAAATTTCCAATATCATGAAGTCGAAAATCTGGAGTGGGTGCCGGGACGAGATTTGGTTTCTGGGAATGTTTATTATGTCCCAGCTGCCGCGGTATTTTTTCCATATCGCCCCCGCCGTTCCGCAAAGTTTATCTATGGTTTTTCGGATACCAATGGATTGGCTTCAGGTAACACGGTTTTGGAGGCGACCGCTTATGCACTTTCCGAGGTGATTGAGCGAGATGTGGAGAAGGTTGGTTTTTTGCGAAGGAAAGGAAATTTCATTGATCTGAAAACTTTTGAGCATCCTATCATCCTCCAAATCCTCGAAAAATTCCAAGATGCTGGAATCAATGTTTTCCTTCGCGAGATTACGTCCGAATTTAAAATTCCTTCATTCGTCGCCGCAATCGATGACCCGATCACCGAAAATCCGATTCTACTCGCGCGAGGGATTGGCACCCATGTCGATGCCGAGATCGCAGTCATCCGCGCGTTGACTGAAGCGGCGCAATCTCGTTGCACGTTCATCTCTGGGCATCGTGAAGATTTGACGCAAGATGATTTTAAGAAGAAAAGGGATTATCAGGGATTAAAAAAAGAGATGAATTATTGGTATGGAGAAAATCCTAAAAAAGATTTTCACAAAATTCCGATTTTGCAGAAATCCACCATCGCTCAAGATATTGTTATGATGTTGGAAGCTGTGGCAAAAAAGGGGTTTGGTCGTGTGATCGTGGTAAATCTAACACGCCCCGAGCTGGGGATCCCTGTCGTAAGGGTGATTGTGCCTGGATTGGAGCCGATTATGGGATCGAGCCGTTTAGGAAGGAGGGCGGTTCGGAAATAAAATATCCTAAGTCAACTTTCATCAACCCTCGACAGTCATAGTCACCCACCGTCAAGCGAGGTCCTTCATATCATCTTCCAGCATGATTTTTTCTAACCTAAGTTTCTAATAGGTTTGTCTTTTCCTTCATTGCTCAAAAGAAAATATAATTTGGTCAGCAAATTGCACTAATTAAAAATTATAGAATCCATGAAAAGACAAAGTCGGAATAAGCTTTTCTGTCAGTGATGGAGAAGCGAGGTTTTTGGGCGACGAGTGACGTGATATTGGTCGCGCCCCCCGCCGATTGAAAGCCAATTTTTAAGGGGAGTGTGTGTATGTTAAGTATTTTTTGCAAAAATGCACTACGTGTTATTCCCGTAGTCGCTTTAGTCTTTGTATTGGGGTTTTTCTCCAAAAATCTGCAGGCACAATCTTCAACCATGACATGGTGGGGGATCGATTTTTATCGAAATTATAATGACATCCCGGAAGACGTTGTTCGTCTCTGCCATCATTTTTACCGAGAATTTCGTGATCTCAATTCAGATAATCTCATGCAGCCGGAAGAAAGATATAACGTGGCTCCTAATAGCCACCGGTTAATGCTTTCTAACACCGGTATCCTCTATGTGAATCCGGCAAAGAGATCTTATTGGTTAAACCGAGTTTCTAAAATTGCTCAAGTCGTTCGGTTAGTCCCCGAGGGGTCGAGTACGGCAGTGGATATTGATATCGACATTCTCGATGGACCTGAAGATATTGAAACCAACATTACCACCATTGAAGGGCTCTATGGTCCCGAAGGTTCTGGAGTGATGGATGATGCCTATGATTGCGGGGAGCATCAGGATCCGTCCGATCCCCTCTATTGCCGAGCTTCCGAAGGACTCCCGGCTCGCACTGGGGCAGACTTCCAACCTATTGCTGAATACTTAGGTACGCTCGATTTGGGAGGTGGCTTCATGCTTGGTTTTGATGACTTTACTGGCGTTGGCCCCTTGCACACAGCCGGTTTCATCGCGTTCAACTCTTGGACAAATCCATTTCCGCTTCGGACTGGGTACTTCTCGGCCGAGATCTATTTTGTCAATCTTTCGTGTGATGAAGATTTTTCTAGTGACGCAAAACCAATCATGCCTGATTTGCCAAGGTGCAACTGCGGAGCTGATGGGCAGTGCGATATCATTGACGATGCAGCGTTGATGCCCTCGCTCACTGATTTTACCAGGCTTCATTTGGTAAAGAAGAAAAACTTGGAGCAATTTACCAATATGTAGAAAATTTGCAGACTCCTGGAGAGGATTTTTTCCTCTCCAGGAGATTTCTGTTTTGTGAAATTAAAAGGGGAAGTGG
>JBGTGJ010000186.1:0-7492 GCA_041746775.1 bacterium | reverse complement strand
TTTGGATTAGCGATTGGCTCGATTGTCGCTTTCCTTTTGGTCGTTATGGCTTGGTACGGCGTCAACTTTATCTTAGGAGTGGGATTGCACAGTTATGGGTTTAGTACGGGTGGAGCAAAATTTATGACAATTTTCTTGTTGATCGAAATGGCTTGGATCACGATGGCGGTGATCCGTTATAAATTTTCTGGCCCTAAGTTAGAAACGGCGGGATAAAATTTCATGGGGAAACCGATTCTCTCTTCTCAACTGTTAGCGACTTGTTATCAACCCGACCAAATTCCTCCGCTAAAAAATCCTACCATTTTACTCATGGGGCGTTCCAACGTCGGCAAAAGTTCTCTCATCAATTCTATTTTTAAAAAAGCGCTCGCCAAAGTAGCCAAAACTCCGGGGAAGACGGTTTCCGTAAATCTTTATCGATTTGCTGATAATCTTTTGGTAGTCGATCTGCCGGGGTTTGGTTATGCAAAGCGCAGTCAAGAAGAGCGGCAAAAATGGAAGCCGTTGGTCGAAAGACTTTTTGAATGCTTTGAAGCGCCGGCGCATGCGTTGGTGATGGTTGATTCGAAGCGTGATATTGAAGAGGAAGAACAAGAGCTTTTGGAATCGTTAATTAAAAGAAGTATTTCGATCGAGATAATATTAACGAAGTCTGATCGACTCAATCAGTCAGAGAGAGTTTTAATCGAAAGAAAAGCGCAGCAGATTTTAGAGAAATATCCTGCTTATTTAAAATTGTCTTATCGTTTGGTTTCTAGCAAGTCGGGAGAAGGGGTCGAATCTTTACGGCGAGACCTTTTGAATTATGGCAAAGCGTATTCGGTTTCAAATTAGACCCATGCTCAAGGGGGATCTGGATCGAGTGATTGAGATCGAAAACCGTTGTTTTCAACAACCGTATAGTCGCGAAATTTTTGAACAAGAATTTAAAATCAAGGCAGCTTATCTGCGAGTGGCAACCTACCGTGGAAAGATTATCGCTTATATTGATTTTTGGTTAGTAAGTGATGAGGTGGAGTTGATCAGCATTGCGGTGGATCCCTCGTTCAAACGACGTGCAGTTGGAGAAGGCCTAATGAAGATGATGCTCAAGTTTGCCAAGCAAAATGGAGCCAAGTTTCTTTATCTCGATGTCCGTGCCTCCAATACATCGGCTCAAAAACTTTATCAAAAATTTGGTTTTGCGAAAGTGGGAGTTCGGCGGCGTTATTATAGTGATAATCAGGAAGATGCCTGGATGATGAAAAGGGTACTTGATTGAAAGATCAAAGTTGTCAGGTCGTTTATCAAAAACCTCTGCAAGGGGGATATCATCAAATTGGTCTCAAGACTGATTGGACTAGTTTTGTTCCCGGGCAATTTGGAATGCTCGAAGTTCCCCAAGAACAAGGGGTATTGTTGCGTCGCCCCTTCAGCTTCGCCCGACAGGTGGGGACGACCACCGAAATTCTCTATAAGGCGGTGGGAAAAGGGACGATCGCTTTATCTCATGTGCAAACAGGGCGAACTTTGAATTTACTTGGTCCCTTAGGTCACGGATTTTCTATCCCCTCCCATTCAGGAGATTTTGTTGGAGTAGCGGGTGGCTACGGCGTTGCACCCTTTTTAGAGATGGCGCTTCAACTCCAAAGAAAAAAGATTCCACTTCAGTTATTTTATGGAGCAAGAAATAAACAAGATTTGCTTTACCTTGACGAGTTTCGAGAGCTCGGAGTGACGCTGCATCTCTCCACGGTGGATGGTTCCGAAGGATACAAGGGATTAATCACGGAATTTCTCGCCAATATTTATAAAAATAAAAAACCAGATATCGTTTGGAGTTGCGGCCCGATGGGATTGCTTCAAGCGGTCCAAACTTGGGGAAAAGCGCAGAATGTTTTGTGTGAACTTTCCGTCGAAGAAACCATGGGATGTGGAACGGGGGTTTGTTTGGGTTGTGTAGTTCAAGATATTCAAGGGCATTATCGTCGAGCATGTGTGGAAGGGCCGGTATTTGATTCGAAAATTTTAAAATTATGAGTGATTTGTCTACAAAACTTGGAAAACTTTCCCTTAAGAATCCCATCATCGCCGCCTCCGGTACGTTCGGGTATGGAGAAGAGCTTGCTCAATTTATTCCTCCAGAAAAATTAGGGGCAGTTAGTACCAAGGGATTAAGTCTCAAACCTCGCGAAGGGAATCCGATGCCTCGTATCATCGAGACCCCCTCCGGGATGATCAATGCGATTGGTCTGCAAAATGTCGGGATAGAGGTGTTCATTCGGGACAAGCTTCCTTATCTCGAAAAACATCATGCGATAGTGATCGCCAACATTTTTGGGAATACTTTGGATGAGTATGTCGAGATTGCGAAGATGTTGCAGCCGACTTCCGTTCAAGCGATCGAGTTAAACATCTCTTGTCCCAATGTGAAAGCAGGAGGGATGGAGTTTGGAAATGATCCAAAAATGGCGGCCAAGGTTACCGAGGCGGTTCGGAAAGTTTTTGATCGGCATTTAATGGTCAAGCTTTCTCCCAATGTCACTTCGATTGTCGAAATTGCGAAGAGTGTTGAGTCGGGGGGGGCGGATTCTCTTTCTCTGATCAACACGATTACTGCCATGGTCATCAATACGAGGACACGGCGACCGATGATTGCGAATCGGGTGGGAGGGCTTTCGGGTCCGGCGATTCGTCCGATTGCGGTTCGGATGGTCGCGGAGGTTTTCCCACAAGTCAAAATTCCACTCGTCGGTATTGGAGGGATTGTCTCTCTCAACGATGCGCTCGAATTCTTCATTGCAGGGGCTTCGGCGGTGCAGATTGGAACGGCCAATTTTATGAATCCATCGTCGTCACTTCAACTCTTGGAAGATTTAGAAAAATATTGTAGCGAGAATAGCCTCAATTCGATTCAAGAAATAGTTGGCACATTGCAGCAAAACTGATGGGTCCAGTGGATTAACTTCTGGATTCTGGCTTCTGACTCCGGTATTCTGGTGACAGAATATGCTTTCGACCAACGTCCTCATTTTGAATCAGTCTTATCTCCCCGTGCATATTACGTCGGTGCGCCGGGCTTTAGTGATGCTTTATCAAGGGATTGCGAAGGTCGTCGATGAGCAGTACCGCACCTTTGATTTTCGAAGCTGGTCCGAACTGAGTGCAGAAATTCATCATGAGCGGATTGGCTTGATTGGACGTTCGATTCGGGTTCCGCGTGTTCTTTTGTTAATCGCCTACGATCGTATTCCCAAAAAACAGGTCCGATTTTCCAGATATAATATTTATTTAAGAGATCATAATACCTGCCAATATTGTGGTATTTTTTTTCCAAAATATGAGCTTAATTTAGATCACGTCATCCCACGATCACGAGGGGGGACGACCACTTGGGATAATGTGGTTTGTAGTTGTCTTGATTGTAATCGTCGCAAGGGGGGATCGCTTCCTCACGAAGCAGGGATGAGATTGTTGAAGCGGCCGGTCAAGCCAGCATGGGTTCCATGGATTGAATTTTTGAGTAAGGGGAAGACTTATCAGGAGTGGAGACCATTCCTCAATGTCGTTGACTTTAGTTATTGGAACCTAGAACTCCAACCTTAATATCCCATCTAAATTTTCTATGTCTGATTCCATTTCTTCCGATTTAATTTTTGAAGTGGATGAAACCAATCGAGGAAAGCGCCTTGATCGGTTTTTGAGTGAAAAAGTTTCTGAATTAAGTCGGTCACAAGTTCAGCAATTGATCAAAACAGGTAACGTTCAAGTTAATCATAAAAGTAGTAAGTCATCTCATCTTCTATCTCTGAGTGACAATATTCAAATCCATTTTCCTCTGCCAACCCCTTCCAAGTTAATTCCCGAAAAACTACCACTCGAGATTCTCTATGAAGATGATGAGGTCTTAGTGCTCAATAAAACTGCGGAGATGGTGGTACATCCCGGTGCCGGAGTCAAAGAAGGGACTTTAGTGCACGCATTACTTCACCATGCCCCTCAGATTGCCAACGTCGGTGGGGCAGGGAGGCCGGGGATTGTGCATCGATTGGATAAGGGGACTTCCGGAGTGATGATGGTCGCTAAAACTCCTGGTGCTTATCAAAAGCTGGTGGCGCAGTTTCAATCGCGAGAAGTCACAAAAGTTTACCTCGCCTTTGTTTGGGGAAATATGAGGGATTTGCGAGGAGTCATCAATATGCCGCTAGGAAGAAGCGCTCGGGATCGAAAAAAAATCAGTTCCAAAAGTCGACGAACCCGTGAAGCAGTGACCTCCTATCATGTTTTAAAAAAGTGGAAGGAGATCTCTCTACTCAAGCTTGAGCCGAAAACTGGGAGAACGCATCAACTCCGGGTTCACTTGACCGAAATTGGGCACCCGATTGTGGGAGATCCGGTATATGGACGAGGTCTACGAAGAGCGAAGTTTTTAACTCCATCCGTTTCAGAATTAGTCGAAAAGCTTCATTATCAACTGTTGCATTCCGCATGCTTGAGTTTCTTTCACCCACAATCAGGGGAGCTATTGACATTCGAAGCACCGATGCGGGAAGAGATGAAACAATTAGAGAAGAGTTTGGAGAAAAAGTGATTTCATTTCAGCCGTTCGAACAAGTCTATGGTGGATTTTTGGGAAAGGGTGAGAGCCTCGAAGCAGTTTCCAAACATCTGGTGTCGGATATCGTTGAAGTCGACCAAGTTCACGGCGATCAAGTCTGGATCGTTGATCAAGAAGCGGATATTCCCAAAGTACAAGGGACAAAAGGGGATGCCATTATCTGTGCATTGCCGAATGTAGGAGTTGCCGTGAGAACCGCCGATTGTGTGCCGATACTCCTGGCTCACTCGAGTGGGATCGTTGCCGCGGTTCATGCGGGGTGGAGAGGAACCCAGGCTCAAATTTTGCGTAAGACGATCGAAAAGCTGAGCGGGGAATTCCAACTTCACACGGATGGGCTGAAGATCTCTATCGGTCCATCGATCTGTTTAAGTTGTTATGAAGTGGGAGAGGAGGTCGCAGAGCAATTTCCGAATGATCCTCTCAGTAAACAAGTCGCTTCCGCTGCCGGAAAATATTTTTTGGATTTGAAAAGAATGAATTTGCAGCAAGCCTTATCTTTGGATATTCCACCTGAGCATATTGAAACTCGTCAGGAGTGTACCTTTTGCCAATCGTCAAGTTTTCATTCTCATCGTAAAAGATTGTCTGAGGGAAATTCAAACTCCGGAAGAAATTATTCGTGGATTGCAAATAAGAAAGAGGTCTTTTTATGATTCAACCCAAAGTTGCCATTATTGGCGGAAGTGGTCTTTATGCCATGGAAGGGCTTCAAGTATTTGAGGAGCGCTCAGTGGACACCCCGTTTGGAACTCCGTCAGATCAGTTCCTGATCGGAGAATTAGTCGGTGTGCCTGTCGCCTTTTTGGCTCGCCATTCAAGAGGGCATAAACTTCTGCCGACCGAACTCAATGCCCGCGCTAACATCCATGCGATCAAGTCACTCGGTTGTGAGATGGTCCTTTCCATTTCCGCCGTAGGTTCCCTCAAAGAACAGATCGCTCCGGGCCATTTAGTGATGGTTGACCAATTCATCGATAGAACTCAGCAACGTCCGAGAACCTTTTTTGGAAATGGAGTGGTTGCGCATGTTTCGTTTGCTGAGCCGATCTGTCCATTCCTCCGAGAAAATCTCCATCAAGCTGCTATATCCGAAGATGCTACTTCTCATTCCAAGGGAACTTATCTTTGTATCGAAGGACCAATGTTTTCTACCAAAGCGGAATCGAATCTATACCGGCAATGGGGGGCAGATGTGATTGGGATGACCAATCTCCCTGAAGCCCGTCTCGCCCGTGAGGCGGAGTTGTGTTACGCGACGATGGCTCTTTCCACGGACTATGATTGTTGGCATTCCTCTCATGAAAATGTAACGGCAGAGCTTGTATTGGAGACGTTACAGAAGAATGTGAAGTTGGCAGAGAAGGTTCTTAAAAAAGTTTTGCCGAAACTGACTGTTCCCCGAAGCTGTTCCTGTCCCAGCTCACTTCGTCATGCCATTGTGACACAATCTGCCTTAATTCCCGAAGAGACCAAGAGAAAATTAAAAGTCATTTGTGGAAAATATTTTGAATAAGGTTTTTTGCGATGTTCGAATCGATGGGGTCCTATCTACGTCGTGAGCGTGAGTTAAGAAAGATCACTCTTGAGGAGCTTTCTGCTCAAACAAGAATTCGCCCAGAATATCTTCACGCCATCGAGGCAGAGCGTTTTGAAAAGCTTCCTGGTTTGACATTTGTCAAAGGGTACCTTCGCGCCTATGCGAACGGTATCGGATTAATTCCTGAAGAGGTTGTATTGCGATTCGAAGGATATCTTGCCAGGCTTTCGGGTGAATCGCGTAGCTTAAAACCTGACCGCAAGATCTCTATTCAGTGGAAGTGGCTACTCCTCCCATTCACTCTGCTATTGCTCCTAGGTTATCTATGGCTCCGATAAGTTCAGGTAACATCAAGGAAGTTGGGTTTTTGCTCCGAGGGGTTCATTACGGGGACCATCATCGTATTTTAAGTTTTCTGACCGCCGAGCATGGTAGAGTCGATCTGATCGCCTTAGGGGCAAAAAAGAGTGTGAGGCGATTTGCGGGGGTTTTGGATTTTTTGAATTGTCTTGGGATGGAATATCAACTGAATCCGAGAGGGGAATTAGGCAGGCTAGAGCATGTTGAACTAAAGGATAGTTTTGATCAGCTGCGAAAAGATTATCAGATGACCATGATTGTTTTGCAGTGGAATCAGCTTCTCCATAAAGTTCTACCGGTGGGACATAAAGTAGCTGGTGTCTTCGAATTGCTTCACAAGTCGATGTTTCAACTCTCTGAACATGCTGTTGAGACAATCGATTTTTTGTTTCGAAGAGAACTGCTGTCTCGCTTAGGATTTCATCTTGAGCTTTCTCGATGTGTGCAATGTCAGAGAAATGATCCGATTGGCTATCGCTTTTCTCCGGAAAGAGGGGGGTTGGAATGCACGGTATGCTTGCCTTCATCTCCGTCGAAAGTTTTGGGACAAACTGTTTCTTCAGATTCTGAAAGTACCAAAGTGCTGCGAAAGTTTATCGACGAAAGTTATGCTTATTTTTTGGGTGTAGAAGGATTGGAAGCCTTCTGACGTCGAGGACGAGTTCGAATCTGGCTAAAGTCTGGCTCGATGGTTCCAGATTCAAAGCCCCCTCCTCTTGAAGAATTAACGAATTTCATTGCGATGTTTGGGTCTTTATCAAAAACAACCTTATTTGGGAAAAGAATCATCGAATCAATTTTTAATTTTAAAAATTGTTTCTGTCCCTTTTCTTCATAAAGATAAATCTGACCATTTTGTATCATCGACTGACTCGAATGAGGTTTAATGACGACATTAATCGAGTCGAAGGAAATTCGACTCGATGATAGTAGATTTGTATGGATATCAATCTCCTTTCCAATCTTAGGAAAGATTCCGTCAACCCATTGCC
>JBGTGJ010000185.1:0-14909 GCA_041746775.1 bacterium | reverse complement strand
ATCCTCGAAGGGAAAAGAGGAATTAGAGAAATTATTTGTATGAATATTTTCGGCGATGAACCCTTGAGTGGGATCTTTTAGAAACTTCCCCCTTCCTTTCTCGATCGCCTGTCGCATCAGCTCGTTGTTGGTGTATTCCTCAGCCGTTGGGTTGGGTAGTCGTTCTATTTTCTTAATCTCACCCATTACCTCAATCCCCAGTTCGCGAAGTAAAGAGAGGATCCCATCGATTTTGTTCGTTTTCCCCCTCTTCTTAAGCAAGGTCACCCCGGCAAACTGCTTGAGGATGCCGCTGTGATCCTCGAAGGGAAATGAGGATACAGCAAAATTATTTACATGAATATTCTCGGCGACGAACCCTTGAGTGGGATCTTTGAAAAACTTCTCTTTTCCATTCTTGATCACCTGTCGCATCAGCTCGTTGTCAGCGTATTCCTCATTTGTCGGGTTGGGAAGACGATCTGCCTGGACTTTTTCTTTAGCCTCTCCAGAAACCGCTTCTTCAAAACCATTTTTAGTTTTCTTTTTCTTTTTCTGTGGAAGTTCTTCTCCGTTCGACATTGAATAGTGAAAGTTATCGTCCACGGATGAGTCGCCGATCGGCCCATGTTGTTCTTCGGGTGCGAGAGGATCGAACATCGGGATTGGGTTTTCGGTACCGGGAACGACGATGAACTCATCAGAAGATTTTTTCTCAACCATGTCCCCTTGGAAAGCACTCGGAAGAGTCATAGGCAGCTGGGAAGGATTGCCAGGTATTAGTTGGACCTTGAGAGATGGATCGAAACTGGGAGAACCTTCTATTGCCACTTGAGGTGCTGCAGAAGTACGACTCACGACGGTTGTCCCGACTTGTGTCGGAGCTAGCACTAATGTTGAACCACCTAATCCAGGTTTAGAAACGCCAAGTGTGCCACTTGCATCTGCAGGTCCACTGCCGCCAACCTTCCCAGTACTCCCTTCCCCCATCACCATGCTTCCATTGGGAAGCTCTACTTTTCCTAGCGATGTCTCCACAATTCGTGGAGTGGGAGGAACTTCTCCAGGGCCTACTTTTAGTTGGGGATGAGAATCCCAAATCCCTGGCTGAATATTTTGATGGCCATCATAAATATCAAACGGTGTCTTTGGTTGAATCGGATCGATCCGAGCTGTCTTTGAGAAATTTAACTGAGCAGTTAATGCTTCTGTCGTTGAGGCGATCGCAGAATCTGTTTTGGGTACCTGCGCTGGTTTAGAAACGGTCTCTAAAATTGGGGGAGCTTTAATCCCCATTCTGTTAAGCACGACCCCTTTGAGTGGCAATGCCACCATGATTCCACCACTCACCACCCGCGCCGATTCACGGATCGTTTTTGGTGGAGGGGGGAAATACTGGATATTCAACCCTAACCATTGATTAAAAATAATATGGGTATATCCCGCGGTAAGCGTATTCAATCCGCCATAGAAAATATGATTGGCTGTATCCCCAGCAATAAAGAGGGGATTTTCCTGTAGACTCCAATCGTAAGCGCGAAATAGATTTTGAAAAGACCACGCTCGATCTTCACCCAAATAAGAATCAACCCCGGTAAGTCTTTTCAACAGATAATTGGGTGCTTGAATGAATCCCCAAAGAGCTTCTCCAACCCCTAACCCTACTTCAGCAGCTGCTGATTGAGAAGTCGAAGCGCGATCGTCACACATCACTTCGGTGCCAAGCTTGCGACAGCGCATCCCATTGAATTTTGAAATATTTGGTGGAGTCATATCCTCTTACCGTTAGAAGGTTCCCCTATAAAAATCTTCAGGGCGCAAATGCCCCTTAACCTTTTATCGACCGGTCTTAGAAAAGGTTGCAGAATTTTTGCGGTTTTTTTGGTGTTTCCTTGAAAGAAAGAAGCTCAAGGATATTCAAGGCTTGGAATGGAAGTTCGTGATCAGCCAATCTCGGTACTTCTTAGAAATTCGTTCGATTTCGAATCCAATCAGCTCTGGACATTCATAGGGGTGGATCGTTTTGAACGATTGCTCGATTTTCTTAAAATTCTTTTCGATAGTTTTGATCAGCAAAACAAATTCTTTTTCCACACAAACCTTCCCGTTCCAAGTATAGCGCGATTCTCCCGGTGAAAGGGTAGTGACACAGGCGGCAAGTTTTTTTTCAACTAGGGTTTTGGAAATTCGAACTGCGTCTGATTTTTTTGCAACAGTTGTAAAAACTAACAACGGTTTATTTGCCGGCATAAAAATACTCCGTGATTTCTTCTAGCGACTTAGTGTTGAGAATGTCGTCTTTCGTGAGCCACCCTTTTCGCGCAATTCCGATCCCATAATGAGTATCCGAAAGTCCTCGAGGCGAGTGGGCATCTGGGTTGATCGCGAACTTGACCCCGGCTTGTTTAGCTCGATGGAGATGTCTCCAGTCCATGTCTAAACGGTGTGGATTAGAATTGATTTCAATCGCCACTCGATGTTTTGCTGCCGCCTCAATGATGGCGTCAAAGTTTAGTTCATAACCAGCACGTGCCAACAATAAGCGACCCGTAAGGTGTCCTAAGATTTTCGTATAAGGATTAGAAATGGCTGCGACAATTCGTTTCGTCATTTCATCTTTTTTCATTTTAAATCGGGAATGAACACTGGCGATAACAAAGTCGAGTTCTTTCAAAATTTTATTGGGAAAATCTAAAGCTCCATCTGCTAAAATATCCGACTCCGTGCCGTGTAAGATTTTAAGTTTTTTTAATTTTTTATTGGCTTCGGCAATTTCTTGCTTCTGTTCAATTATCTCCTGATTGTTAAGACCCCCTGCATAAGCGGCAGTTTGTGAATGATCGGAAAGCCCTAAATATTTAAAGCCAAGCCGTTCTGATTCTTTCGCCATCTCAAAAATAGTCGCGGTTCCATCACTCCAATCCGAGTGAACATGAAAAATCCCCTGCAAATCTTGATATTCGACTAATCTTGGAAACGGTTGTTGGCTCGCAAATTCAATTTCCCCCATCCCTTCACGAGCCTCAGGGGGGATGTAGTGAAGAGCTAATGCCTCATAGATCTCCGCTTCATTTTTACAATTCAGCGATCGATTGCCTCGAAACAAACCATACTCATTAAGTTTTAATCCTTTACCTTTTGCAATACCTCGGAGGTGGGTGTTGTGCTCTTTATTTCCGGTAAAATACAACCAGGCGAAAGGGAATTCCTGCTCACTCATCACTCGTAGATCAATCTGAATACCGTTGATCAACCGAACGCTCACTTTGGTATCTCCTGCTCCTAAAATATCTCCTACTTTTGGATATTGTTTAAATTTTTGAATGATCGGTTCCGCAGCGCCGCGAACGGAACAAAGTAGATCAATATCTGCAACCACCTCTTTCGAGCGTCGCAGGCTGCCAGCGATTTCCGCTTGGATGACCTTTTTGTCGGTTTTAAGATATTGAAGGATCAACTCGGCTTCACGATAAGCAAAATCATAACGATATTGTCCCTCCGTCTTTTTTAATAATTCCATCCCTTTCAAAATATTTTCTTGGGTTTTCAGTCCAAAACCCTTCAGATCGACTAAGCGGTTTTCTTTACAGGCATACTCAAGCTCCCCGATGCTTTTACAGCCAAGTTTATCGAATAAAATTTTTGCTTTTTTGGGGCCCAGGTTGGGAATTTTTAACAGCTCCACGACTCCCGCTGGAATGGCCTGCCGCAGTTCTTCCAGAAATATCAACTTTCCGGTATTCACCATCTCCGTGATTTTTTCCGCAAGGGCAGGGCCGACCCCTTTCACTTCTAAGATTTTTCCCGAAGTGACTAATTGAGTAGGAGTTTCGGCAATCCCTTCGAGAACTCTGGCAGCATTCAGATAAGCTCGACAACGAAAGGGGTTTTCCCCTTGAATCTCCAAAAGCTCACCGATCTCTTCTAAGGCACGAATGATCTCTTTTTTCTCCATAACTGAGCTTAAATTAGCACTGAAAAAACTTCAGGTCTATCAAAGAGCTTTGATAATGCAGACGCTTTTGATAACTTTGATGTTGGAGGATTTGATGATGGGTGAATTTGTTCAAAAATATCCGGTGAAGATCGAGGGGGAGAATGTTTTGATTGAAGTTTGAAGATGACTGAGACATTCTCTGCGTTATGCCTACTACAAAGAAAACTCAAAAGGTCGCTTTTCTTATTTTGTTAGGAGTATTGTTACTCGCAGGACTCTACACCTTATATCCTTTTCTTAAAATTGTCATCTTAGGGATCATTCTCGTTACTCTGTTTTATCCGGTTCATCGCCGATATCTGGTTTGGACCAAAGGAAGAAATAATCTTTCCGCTTTTTTCTCAGCCATTTCGGTATGTGTTTTTCTCTTTGTTCCGCTCATGATTCTGATCACTCTTATTACTTCTCAACTCGCTTTAATCGTTAGCTTTACATTTCCTGACCAAGGGGGGGGATGGCCTCCGTTTTTAGCCAGCTATCAAGAGAAGATTCTTCCGCTGGTCGACAAGATTCAAAGTTTCTTTAATATTAAACTCGATATCTCTTACTTTTTTCAGCAAATCGCGATTCGTTTTGGAAAACTGATCGCGCAATATTCGCCAGATGTTTTAGCTGGAACGGCTGACTTCTTTTTTAGCTTTTTTATTTTAATAATCGTGTTGTTCTTTTTGTTTCGAGACGGAAAAATTTTTTATAACAAAGTCATTCATATTTCTCCCGTGCAGGACACCTACGAACGTCGTTTGGCGGTTGAAATAAAAAAAACAATCGAGGGGGTATTTTTTGGAAGCTTTCTTACAGGATTAATCCAAGCCGTTCTCGCCACCCTCGGTTATTACTTTGCTGGAATTGATGGATTTTTTGTTTGGGGTGGAATCACCTTTTTTATGTCTTTCCTCCCCTTAGTTGGAACCGGGGCTGTCTTAGTCCCTTTAGTTCTCTATCTCTTTCTAAACGGTGATTTGTCCCAAGCGATCTTTCTGACGATTTATGGGTCCGTGGTGATCGGTATGGTGGACAACCTACTCCGTCCCATGCTGATCAGAACCAGTATGCATTCGCTGGTATTGTTTTTGGCTGTTTTTGGCGGGTTGGCTGTCTTTGGCGCGATGGGTTTACTATTAGGCCCGATTATTATGGCGTTACTTACCGCGACTCTGCGGATTTACGAGATGGATTTTGCGCCCCGTTCCTCCTCCTAAAGTTCCACCGTACCATTCTCGCATGACTTGCATTGCTGGCTTTCCTCTAGGAGTGTAGCTTTTATCTGTGGCTCCCCCTTCTCCAAACCAGACCCACCAATAAACTCCGGCAAGTTCAGGAGTATCATTCCAGACATCGACGAATGCCTGGTAGCAAAGAGCCTGTTCTTCGACATCCGCCTTGTTCTGAATAAGATAATTCCAGGGACGCTGATTAGTTCCATCCAGCGAAGGATATCCTAGTTCGGTAAAGACAAGTTTTTGAGAAAATTTCGCTTGGAAGGTTAAGAGTTTATTTTTGATTTGTCTCCACGATTGAGTCAACTCTGCTAGTGAAGGTTGATTACTGTTACTTAAAGTATAATAAGAATTCATCCCAATATAATCGAGATGCTGCCAAAAGGTGGGGTAGGTATAGTGATCCCAGTTGGAGGAATAAATCAGTTTTCCAGAATAGACTTGTTTCACTTTTTGAATCAGTGATTTCCAAAAATCGGTTTTTTGCTCGAGTGAACCAAGCTCGCTTCCCACACTTAAAATTTCTACCCGATGGATTCTTGCGAGATTGGCATAATGCAAGATGAACTGTTCATAGTTTTGGGTCCAAGTCGCAAAATTTTCTGGTTTTAAAACCCCACGCCATTCTTTGGGACCGCGATATTCAAACCGCAAAAATGGGAAAAGTAGTACCTTCATGTTGAGGCGATGAGCGTGTTGAATCACTTCGACTAACTTTTTATCGGAGATGGTCGAATGTTCACTTCCGTTTTCAGGATTACGGTGAATCTCATTGGCGTGAATATCTCGCTGATACCAATTCACCATCAGCGAAATGGAGTTTACTCCCAGACTCTTCAGTTCTCGTAAATCCTTAGAATAATCGTAGTTAGGGTCTTTACTATATAGTCCCAGTGCCATCCCTTTGATGGGAGGGGAGGAGTGATTTTGTTTTTCCAGAGAAAAACCTTGGCTTGGGATAATGGAAATCAATACGAAGAGAAAAGTAATTTTTCGAAAGATCAAATTCATAGAATGTTTTGGTGAATTTTAAGGAAGTCCAATCGTTTGCAATTTTTTCCAGTGACTCATCCGATAAAATTGACGGAGCTCATGAAAGAGGCCGTCATAGGATCCCAAGTTGAGGTATCTTTTTTCCAACTCTATACAATAACGACAAGCCAAGCGGCGAGCGGTTTTATAGGTTTCTTTCTGTGTCTCGGACAATCCCGTCAGATTGGCATCTTGTTCTAAATGAATCCAGGCGTTTTGTTTAGGAAATTTTTCTTGGGCTATCCTCAAAAATAAGAATTTATCTATCTCCGCTTGGAGTTCTAATTCCAATTGAGAAAGGGTTTCCCCAGCCCGAAAGCGATGGAGCGCCAAGAGTAGATGGGAGACCCCCTCCAGAATCGTCAGAGTTTCGTGCGAGGTGGCATTGCCAAAAGATTTTTCGCGGAATTTGGGATGGAGATAAAGTCCTAATTCAACCTCCCCCTTTTGGTTAAAAATCAATAACACCTCTTCGGCTTGGTTGAGCGGATGGTTAGCTCCCAAATATTTTTGCAGTAGAGAATGATTAATGAGAAAATTTGAGACAGGAATTTCTGGCTCTAAATGATAGGTCGACTCCATCCAGTTTTGAATCGATTGCAACATGCCTAGTGGTGAGTCTCCTGTTTGGGGAAGAGGTGGGGGTAGATGCCAAATTTGTTTAATTTTTTCTGAATCCGTTCCGATCCGGTCGCGAGCCACTTTTCGTAAAGGCGCAGCAGGTCCGAGTCTTTGAGAAGATTTGAATTTTCGCTGATTTCCGACAAGACATCGACAAATTTGATAAAATGAGAAGAGAGTTCCAGGAATGTCTCGGTGAAGGCTTCTGTATAATTGGATTCCTTCGAGTTGGAGTAGAGGCGATAGTAGGCATTTCCCCCCATCGAGATGTAGTAATCTAGATCGACCTTTTGGCGATTGAGGCATTCCTGAAAAAAACCGGAAATATAGAGAGAGAAATCGGCGATATGTTTGAGCAGCTTTAGCCCCTCGATTCCCCCCTTTTCCACCGATTGTAAAAATAAAATCGCGAGGGGAGTTTCGTCGGTCTTGTGGGTTTTATAAAGAGTATCGCGGTGACAAAATTTTGAAAGCATTTGGACCAGGTAGAACTCGGTGTGCGGAGTCGTCTGAATCTGTTGCTTTTCGCAGGCTACACGGATTTCATGACGAAAGTAATCTTCTAGGCCAGGCATTTGAATGAGCTTTTCAATCGCAGGGCTCATGCACACTCCTTATACATAAATTATGCCTGATGAGAGGCAGTGATGGCAAAGAGAAAAATCTATTTTGGGAATTGAGGGGATGCGCTGCGTTATTGAGTTGCAACATTGTCTGGGAGACGTTGGATCTGCGCTCCAGTGCTGCCACCCTCTCCCAACCCTTTCCCTTCCCGAGGGGGAGGGCTTAGTGGTTGATTATTAATGTTTAAAACATTTTTTGACTTGTGAAACGAACCGAGAATGATATGAAATTCTTTCCAATCAAAAGGAGAATATTATGTCTAGTGTTTGGGATGATCCCGAAGTGATAGAAGATGAAGCAACCCCGCTTCCGATGCAACCGATGCGTGAGTCGTCGGTTTCGATTGCTCCTGAAAAGATCGAGAATCTCACGGTTCAGGTCATCGAACGTGTGGTTCGTGAGATCGTACCGATCATTGCTGAAAAATTGATTCGTGAAAGACTAGAGCAGCTACTTCAGGAAGAAAGCGCATCGTGAGTTCGGAATTGCCTAAAGTTTATTCCCCTCAAGAGGTTGAGCCGTTTTGGGAAAAGGCTTGGGAAGAGGGAAAAGTTTTTTCTGCTCCTGAAGACCCACAAGGGAAGCCTGCTTTTACAATCGTGATTCCTCCCCCCAATGTCACCGGTTCATTGCACATGGGGCACGCCCTCAATAATACCCTGCAAGATATTTTAATTCGCTTTCACCGCATGGATGGAAACCCAACCTTATGGGTTTTTGGCATGGACCATGCCGGTATCGCCACGCAAAATGTGGTGGAGCGACAATTGAAAGAGACTGGGTTGACCCGTCACCAGATTGGTCGAGAGGAGTTTGTTAAACGTGTCTGGAAGTGGAAGGAAGAGTCGGGTGGGCGCATCCGGCATCAGTTAAAAAAGCTCGGCTGCTCGCTCGATTATGAAAACGAGCGATTCACCATGGACGAAGGGTTATCGCTTGCGGTCCGTGAAGTTTTTGTTCGGCTCTATGAAGAGGGGCTGATCTACCGAGCTCAGCGCTTGATCAATTGGTGCCCCCGTTGTCATACCGCATTAAGTGATCTGGAAGTGGAGCACCAGCAGGTCTCTTCTCACCTCTGGCACATTCGATATCCTCTAGAAGGGGATCCCCAACAATCGATTATCGTTGCGACGACTCGGCCTGAAACGATGCTGGGTGATACCGCCGTTGCTGTTCACCCCGACGATGAGCGTTATCGAGATTTAGTTGGAAAAAAGGTTGAGCTCCCTTTTGTGAAGCGGTTGATTCCGATCATTGCTGATCCGATGGTCGATCCGACTTTTGGGAGTGGTGCGGTGAAGGTGACACCGGCGCATGATTTCAACGATTTTGAAGTTTCCAATCGTCACTCCCTCGAGCGAGTGAATGTCTTTACTGAAGATGCCCGCATGAATGAAACAGCTGGCCCATTTGCCGGACAAGATCGTTTTGAATGCCGAAAAAATATTGTCAAAGCGCTCGAAGATCTCGGCCTGATGGTTCAAATCAACGATTATCCAACGAGTGTCGGCCACTGTTATCGTTGTAAAACGGTCGTCGAGCCGTATCTTTCAATGCAATGGTTTGTGAAGACGGGTGAGCTAGCCAAGCCAGCCATGGAAGCGGTCCGAACCGGCAAAACCCGAATAATCCCTCAACAATGGGAAAATACCTATTTTCACTGGATGGAAAATATCCGTGACTGGTGTATTTCTCGGCAGATCTGGTGGGGACATCGAATCCCTGCTTGGTATTGTGGTCGGTGTTCCGAGAATGACCATCCTAGTGAAGGGATTATTGTCTCGCGAACCTCGGTTCAAAAATGTCCTCACTGTGGCCACAATGACATCCAACAAGAAAACGATGTGCTAGATACCTGGTTTTCTTCCGCTCTCTGGCCCTTTTCTACCTTGGGTTGGCCAGAACAGACCAAAAAATTACAAAGCTATTATCCCACCTCGGTTCTTGTCACGGGGTTCGACATTCTTTTTTTCTGGGTCGCTCGGATGATGATGATGGGACTTCACTTCACGAAGGAAGTTCCTTTCCGCGACGTCTACATCCACGCGTTAGTGCGAGATCCTGAAGGGCAGAAGATGAGTAAGAGTAAGGGGAATGTGATCGATCCGCTCGAGGTGATGGAACGGCATGGGACGGATGCGTTCCGATTCACGCTAGCCGCGCTAGCTGCACAGGGAAGGGATATTCGTCTTTCTGATGACCGGGTATTGGGGTACCGAAATTTTTGTAACAAGATTTGGAATGCCGCACGATTAGTTATTTCTTCTGTATTGCCCCATGTTGAAGAAAAATATCTTAATCAGGTTTTTGAAAATTCAGAAAAAATGTCTGCCAAAAATCCAATAAGCCAATGGATGCTGGTTGAGCTTTCAGAATGCGTCCAAAAAGTAAGAAATGAGATCAAAGAGTACCGGTTTAATGATGCGGCGATGTCCGTTTATCACTTTTTTTGGGGAAAATACTGCGATTGGTTTTTAGAGCTCATCAAAGATTCTCAAAAGACAGATAAGCCGGAGCAAAAGGAATTCGCCAATATTGCGGTGTATGTTTTAGATCAATCGTTAAGATTATTGCATCCCTTTATTCCGTTCATTACTGAAGAGGTATGGCAAAAGCTTTTGCCACGTCATGGTCAGCTTTTGGCAACATCTTCTTTTCCAAAACCTTTTCATTCAAAATTACTCGAAACATTTTCCAAAGAACATCAGTGCGTGGATGCCGCCACTGCGGTTGTAGAGAAAATCCGACAAATTCGTATGGAAAGCGGTGTTCCGCTGACAAGTTTAATCGAACGATCGAGTATCTATTCCTCTGATGAAGGATTTTTAAAAAATGTCGATAAGGTGATGCATTATTTCCTCGGCCTCGCAAAAGTTAAAAACATCGCTCTTAATAACCCTCAGTTGATGGCAGAAAAGGGGATCGCATTGGGGGTCACTCGTATTAAGGATCTAGTGGTGTTAGTTGATTTGAAGGGGATTGTAGATCTTGAGAAAGAGAAAAATCGCCAACAAAAAGAATTATCTCGATTGGAGAATGGGTTAAATTCCACCATTAAACTTCTGGCCAGTTCTGACTTTATGGCCAAGGCCCCACCTGAGCTAGTCGCTGAGAAGAAAGAGGCCGAGGCGAGCTACCGAAAGAAGATCGAAGAGATCCAAGAGACTCTCAAAAGATTATGAGTCGCTCTTCTCTCAAAAAAACGATCCTCCAAGCACTTCAAGAAGATGCCGTATTCCACGACATTACTACGCAAACTCTCATTCCTACCTCTCTTAAGGTCAAAGGGGTCTTTCTCGCGAAGGAACACTTTGTCCTGTGTGGAATTCCTATCGTCCAAGAAGTTTTTCGAACCTTGGATTCGAGAATCAAAGTCACACCAAAATTTCGAGAAGGGATGTTGGTCAAGAAGGGTTCCGTGATTGCCAACATTTCTGGTTCCGCGAGAGCCATTCTTTCCGGCGAAAGAGTCGCCCTCAATTTCCTCCAACGCCTCTGTGGCATCTCTACTCTCACTCGACAGTTTGTAGAAAAAGTTCACGGCACCCGCGCCAAGATTTACGATAC
Source organism: bacterium (assembly GCA_041746775.1). Classification (GTDB taxonomy): domain Bacteria; phylum UBA10199; class UBA10199; order DSSB01; family DSSB01; genus JBGTGJ01. Next base: position 3,869 of record JBGTGJ010000185.1, on the reverse strand, counting down.
ACGAAAAACAACTCCAGGATTACGAATTCTCGAGCGTTATGCCGTTAAAGTTGGAGGAGGGGAGAACCATCGCTTTGATTTAAGTTCCACTATCCTTGTGAAAGACAATCACTTCGCTTTGGTCGGCTCTCTTCAAGAAGTCAGCAAGCGACTAGCTAAGTTAAAAAAGAAAAAGAATGTGATTGTCGAAGTAGCGAATCTGTCGATGTTGAAGGAGGCAGTTGAGCTTGGATTCCATCACCTGTTGCTCGACAACATGTCGATTCCGCAAATTCGCAAGGGGATTGAAATTGCCAAAGGTAAATGCATCCTTGAGGTTTCTGGTGGGGTGAATCTTAAAAACATCCGATCGATCGCTAGCACAGGGGCGGATAGGATCTCGATTGGGGCTTTGACTCATTCAACGCGGGCAATGGATATCTCTTTAGAAATTTTTTAAGTCCCCTCTTGCCAACTTGCCAGATACCGCTCTTGTTCTGGAGTTAGAATATCCATCTTCACTCCCAGTGCCTTGAGCTTAAGCTTTGCAATCGCTTGATCGATGTTTTTTGGAACATCGTAGACTTGATTTTCCAATTTCCCTTTATTCTTAATCAGGTGCTCACAGCAAAGGGCTTGGTTCGCAAAACTCATGTCCATCACTTGACTGGGGTGTCCTTCGGCGCTGGTGAGGTTGATGAGGCGGCCTTCTCCCAATAGAAAAATTTTGCGAGGACCAGGCAGGGTGTATTCTTCCACAAAATCACGAGCAATTCGTTTGCTCTTGGCCATTTTTTCTAAAGCGGGGATATCAATTTCGACATTGAAATGGCCACTGTTGCAAACGATAGCACCGTCTTTCATGATTTCGAAATGTTCTTTGACTAACACCCCTTTGTTTCCTGTGACGGTGACGAAAAAATCCCCTTCGCCGGCAGCTTGCGCCATCGGTAACACTTTAAATCCATCCATGTTTGCCTCTAACGCACGAACAGCGTCAACTTCGGTGACGATGACCCTTGCCCCCATCCCTCGAGCCCGTTCCGCTAAGCCGCGTCCACAGTAGCCATAACCAGCCACGACGAAAGTCGATCCTGCGAGTAAACGATTGGTGGCGCGCAAAATTCCATCCAATGTCGATTGTCCCGTTCCGTATCGGTTATCAAAAAAATGTTTGGTGTCGGCATTGTTGACCGCGATGATCGGATATTTCAGTGCCTTGTCTCGGGCCATACTTTTTAGACGAATGACTCCTGTGGTCGTTTCTTCGGTCCCCGCGATAATATTTTTCAGCAAATCGGTTTTTTTGGTATGAATCAGGCTGACTAAGTCGGCGCCATCGTCCATCGTGAAGTGAGGAGAAAATTCAAGGGCCTGTTCTAGATGTTTGTAGTAAAGATCTTTGTCTTCCCCTTTGATTGCGAACACGGGGATTTGATGATCCACGACGAGTGTTGCAGCGAGATCATCCTGAGTGGAAAGAGGATTACTGGCACAGAGTACAACGTCGGCCCCTCCTTCTTTGAGAGTGATCATGAGATTGCCGGTCTCTGTGGTGACATGAAGGCAGGCGGCGATCTTGATCCCCTTCAACGGTTTTTCATCATGAAATCTTGCCTTGATCTGGCGAAGGACCGGCATATCCCGTTCAGCCCATTCGAGACGTAATTTTCCTTTAGAGCTTAAACTTTTATCGCGGACGTCGAAGTTCATAAATTACTCCTCATTTTAATAAATCTAGGGGATGTAGAAATTGTACCGAGTTGAAGTGGAAGATGCCACTAATAGTTAAGCGTTTTCTTTAATAACTCAACCTTGTCAGTTTTTTCCCAATGGAACTCCGGCTCAGCCCGACCAAAGTGCCCATAGGAGGCAGTCTTTCGGTAGATAGGGCGGAGTAGATTGAGTTCTTTAATGATTCCCGCAGGTTTAAGCTGGAATACTTCACGGATCGCCATTGTCAGTTTTTCATTTGGGATTTCGCTAGTTCCATAAGTTTCCACCATGACACTGACAGGTTCCGCATAGCCGATGGCGTAGGCGATTTGGACTTCACATTTTTTGGCTAGTTTCGCGGCGACAATATTCTTCGCGATGTAACGCCCCATATAGGAGGCGGAGCGATCCACCTTAGTGGGATCCTTTCCGCTGAAGGCACCACCACCGTGATGCCCCATGCCGCCGTAAGTATCGACGATGATTTTTCTCCCGGTGAGACCACAATCCCCTTGTGGCCCTCCGATGACGAAACGACCAGTCGGATTAATTAAAAATCGGGTATTTTTATCCAGCAGTTCGGCAGGGATGCATTTTTTGGCGATCTCTTCAACCAGCGCTTCATGAATTGTTTTATGATCGACATCGGGAGAGTGTTGGGTGCTCATCACAATCGTATCGATTCGGGCCACTTTGTTTCCTGCATATTCTACGGTGACTTGAGATTTTCCATCCGGTCGTAGCCAGGGGAGGTGATTGTTTTTTCTGAGCTCGGCTAATTTCATGGTGAGACGGTGTGCAAATTCAATTGGGGCAGGCATTAGTTCCGGAGTTTCATCGGTGGCAAATCCAAACATCAACCCTTGGTCACCGGCGCCATGTTCCTTATGAAGCCCTTCCCCTTCGGTCACCCCTTGGGAGATATCGGGAGATTGTTTATCAATAGCGGTCATGACACCGCAGGTTTCATAATCAAATCCTTTGCGGCTGTCGTCGTAACCAATTTCTTTAATCGTCTGACGGATGACATGAGGAAAATCGACGGTCGCGGTGGTGCTGATCTCTCCGGCCACCATGGCAAAACCGGTTTTTACTAAGGTTTCACAGGCGACTCGTGCTTTGGGGTCTTGGGAGATGATGGCATCTAATACGGCATCAGAGATTTGGTCGGCAATTTTATCGGGGTGTCCTTCGGTAACGGATTCGGAGGTAAACAAGTATTTGGAAGTATTCATAAAATATACCTTTTAAATTGAGAGTTACGAATCGAAATGGAGCTTTATGCCTCTATTTCAATCAATGATTTTGTCAAGGTGAATGGTGGGGGATCGTGAAAAGTGAAGAGTGTGGGAAAGGGTTTAGGAGAATTCCTTGAAGGAATCTCCGAGGATTTTGGGGAGTTCCTTTTTGATAAAATTGCTCATTTCGGTAGCTGTCGGAAGGAGCATCGTTTTTTCAAGTAAAGCCCGAGCGGTTTTGTATTCGACCGAACGGATGATTCGTTTTGCTTTGGGGATGGAAAGGGCATTCATCGATAGCTCATTCAAACCAAAGCCTAACAAGATCAAGATGAAGACCGGTTCTCCCGCCATTTCTCCGCAGACACTGATCTCGATTTGTTCACGATGGGCTGATTCAATCACTTTTTTTAACATCCTTAAAATAGCGGGATGGAGCGGACGGTAGAGATAAGCAACGTTTTCATTCCCGCGATCGATCGCGAGGGTATATTGGATGAGATCATTCGTGCCGATGCTGAAAAAGTCAGATTCTTTGGCGAGTTCATCGGCAATCATGACGGCGGATGGGACCTCGATCATCATTCCAATTTTGACATGGGGGTCGAAGTCGATTTTTTCTTTGCTAAGTTCCGTTTTGACATCGTCGATAAAATCTTTGACTCGTCTAAATTCTTCTAAATCGGAAATGAGCGGGATGAGAATTTTTAATTTTCCATAAATGCTCGCCCGCAGCATCGCCCTGAGCTGAGTTTTGAAGAGTTGTTTTTCCCTAAAGCAGAAACGGATGGCTCGTAGCCCCAATGCAGGATTGGTTTCGGGTTCATAGGTATTGTGAGTTGAGACTTTATCCCCTCTCAACTCAAGGGTGCGAATATTGGCATTCTAAGGGGAAGCCGCTTTCAAAACTTTTTTATAATTTTCACAGTGCTCGTC
>JBGTGJ010000184.1:0-18161 GCA_041746775.1 bacterium | reverse complement strand
TTTGCGCCAAAAACAGATGATTAGAATTGGCGGCAATTAAAGTGCGCCAGGCTGGGGAGAAAAGAACTTGGGTCGTGATCGGAAGATTAGGAGCCGCTAGTTCCACCAGTGAAATGTGAGTCGAGGTTAATGCGTAGGGGGCATAGGTCGAATCGATCGAATTGTTTTGGTAGAGGACGGTATCTTCGCAGGAAGCTACAGTGGTCGTGGAGCTGCCTCCAGGAGTAGTGGTGGTTTTTTCTGGAATAATCCACGAATCTTCTACTTGATCCAAATAGATCGGAAGATATCGCTGCGTTACCCAGACAACAGATCCATTGTCGTTGAGACCTCGAGCTTCTAAAAAAGAACCTGAAGAAGTTTCTCGTTTTACTTCGATTGGCTGACTGGGCTGAGTGACGTCTAAAATGACGATGACCGATTTTGGTTCTTCCAAAGTAGGCCCCGCAACAATGGCATCTTCCAATACAGGAACAGGTTCAGGAAAAATGTTTCCAAAACCGATATTTCCAAACACCACTAAGTAGTTTTTTGAACTCGCATCGACCGATATCAATTCCGCTGGAAAAAAATCCAAGGTGCGAGTGGTCAGAAGTTCTACTTGTGATGAGGGGCTGACTTTAAAAATTCTCAAATTCTGAGATTGGTCAAAAGTATAAAGTAAGCCTCGTGCTCGGTCAGGATAGGCGATGTCGCTTTGTGTGACTGAGGAACCACCATCGTTACTCCCTTCTTGCGGCGCCTCGGCTCCATCCGTTCCGCCGCCATCGGTGGGAACAGGAGAGGTAGGAGCAGATCGCACCGGTTCGATCCCAATCACCTGATCAGGGTTTTGTTTCGATCGATCGGCATATTGCTGGACGTAGCTTTTGATCTCGTCACAATTTTGGGCCGGTTGGAAAGTTCCTAAATTTTTCGTGACTGTTCCATTCCCCGAATTATTTCCTCCGCACGCGAAGAGAAATAATGGTAGAGAAATGATCCAAGTCAGTGATTGCCATTTTTTCATGAGCCGCCTCCTTGTATAGTGGGTTCAGTTTCGGGATTTTCTTCTTCTTCGGAAGGTTCACCTTCATCAGTAGGATCTCCCTCACCATCCGCAGGCCCTTCGGTAGGCCCTGGGATATTGGGATTTCCTATTTCAGTCCCTCCTTCTCCGCAGCCGGAAAGATTGAACGTTCCGATGCAGATCGAGAGTAAGACCATCAGCATTCTTAAGACGCTGAAGAGTTTTTCCATAAAACCTCCGAGAGATTAAAAAACTGGATATTAAGTTGGTAAACGGTGTCGGTTTCCTTCTGTTCATGGGCGACAGCGAGAAGTTCTTTTCGAAAGAGTTGAACCTTTTGTTTGATCGTTTCGAAGGTTTTTTGAGAAACCGGAATCGTGAGTGAGGAGATATCGCGAAACTCTGCGGGAGTCTGTTGTAAAGCCTCTTTCCCTTTTTCGATCATATGTTGATGAAATCGATGAGCGGCGAGTGAAGAAACTTCGTCTCCAGTAGAAAGAGGATTTTGTTTTTGCTTAAGGTTTCCTTTTGTATTTCGTTCGATCAATCCTAGTCGCTCAAGTAGTTGGATTGATTTTTTCACCTGTTTTGGCGTGACCTGGTTTTGAAGTCGTTGGCAGATCCATTCTGGATTTTCCTGAAAATTTTTAAGCCCAATTAACTCTCGAATCGCGACGGCATACCAATGATCAAGGTATTCAAATTGCGAATGCTCAATCCTTTTTAGCGGCAGATCTTTACGCAAATGTTTGAGTTGATCGTAGGCGAGATTTTTTTCTTCGATCTCTTTGGCTTGATTGAATTGGACCAACGAAGAAAAGAAATTTTTTTCTTTATCATTCAGCTCTAGTGCATCAGCGACAGAGTTAATGCTTTTGGAAGTTAGGTTTCTTTTTCCATCCATCACCAATTTTAAAAAATTAGGGGAGGTGAAGCCTGCCTTCGCGCAAAAGTGACGATGGGAAAAAGAGCGGTGAGATTTTTTAAGCTCCGCAAAGCGATCTTTAAGATAGCTTCGATAATCGAGATAAGAAAACAGCTTCGCCATGCCTGTCAGCTATTCAGAAGATGAAAGTCATGGCAAGCATTTTTGTAATATATTTTTATAATTAGAATACAAATATTTAAAATAAACTAATAATATTAAATAGTTAATAATTTTAATGATAATAAATAAATATTTTAGAATACACTAAAAAATCAACTGACGTTAACCAAGGTGACAATAACCTGTAGCCAACCGGTCACCTATGAACCATGAATAGGACCACCTCATTCCTGCATAAAATATGTTTTCTGAAGGGGCTGCTTTATTTGCCAAAAGTTTTTCAAATCCAAGAACAAAAGTCGGTATGAAACCGAGACAATTGGAATAAAATTCATGGCGAGAAATGGCAGCCAAGAGAATTACTTCACCACCAATGATTGGACGGCCACTTTCATGGATGCCGGGTTTAAATTCTAAACCTAAATAGGAAGTTCCCAAACCGATTCGCCCAGCAAATCCATATTTCCCAAAAGGCCCCGTGCCAAACCTTCCCTCGGCCGATATGTTGAAATGTCCTCCAACCTCCTTTAGGAACGGGGTAGCTATATTTAGCTCTAATGGGATCAGGCTTGCACGAAACCCTCCTTGCCGATTAAAATTTCCCCCACCTTCGAGATTAATAGCGGAAGTGAGTTGTAATTTTGGAAATTTCATCCTGAAAAATTCGTCCATATTTCTCCTTAATGATTTCTTTCGTTACCGCATGATTTAACCTATTCCGTCACACCAGTTTTCCATTTGAAAATTTCGGCCCAATTAAAGAAAATTTGCAGGCTTACATAGATAAAATCGTCAACACTACGTTCCTCTCGATTATTTCCAACCAACTTTTCATAGCCAACAGTCAGGGTTGGGAAGATGGAGTGTCTCCCGATGAAACCCAACAAGAGACCGCTTGGAATCACTCCCAAATTTAATTCAAATTCTCCACCCAGATATGCTTTGCCGCTTTCATGGACTCCACCTCTAAAATAAAGACCAAGCCAACTATAACCCGCGCCGACACGTGCTCCGCCGGAAAATCGATTGAGGGGTCCTGTTCCCAAACGCACTTCGGCGTCAGCGGTGAGGGATAAAGAAAGGGTTTTGATGAACAAATATTTAAACGGGTAAATATCAATCCCAATAGGAGTCAGGGTGCTACGAAATCCGCGGTTTTTGTCTCGACTATTTCCTCCACCAACTCCAAAGCCGGAGTGGAGAGAAAAATAGTCGTTAGAGAGTCCGCTTCTGAATTTTAATTGAGAAAGTTTCGGATTCTTCGAGATAATTTCTTTGGCTGATGGGGATTCTTTGGCAAGACTATAGAGATTTGATTGTGCAAAGGGGTCCCCTGTTTCTGCAAGTTTTTCTAGCAAAGCCAGTGCTGTTTTATTTTTGGAAGAGTAATACAGTGTGTATAAAAAATAAGGTAATGAGGCTTTGTTATCTTCATTTTTTATTTTGGGAATTTGACAATTTTTTAAAACTTCACGAAGAAATGTTTTGGAGGAATGATCGAGATACTTTCGACTAAGAAAAAAAACTGTGGTGAATATGACGGTTTGATTTTCGACAACGACGCTTTTTAAGTAGTCGAGCGTCTGTGGGTTCCCTTGCCTAATCAAGTTATTTAATGCCCCTTCGTTGATGTCTGTCCAAAAGACTTGATCGATCAGCTTCTTGTGTTTTTCCAACTCATTTGTGTTTGGTGAAGCTAAAGGAAGATTAGGTTTTGCAGGATCGAGGATAAGATCAGGCATTTTTACCTCCAATTTGGTTCAATCTCAATTCCATATTATTTTCAGCCTTGGATTTATAAACCAGTGCTCTACTTCTCCAGCCACGGAACCACCCATTGAAATCCCGCATAGATCGATTCCTCTACTCGCCTGGTGATCTGGTCGGTACCCAGCACTCTTTCGTAGCCAAGTATTAAACTGGGGAAGAAGTAGAGGATTAATCCCTCAGGATATTGGTTGATGGGTGATCGAAATGCTTGACCTGGAAAGTCGATTTCTCCTCCAACGTAGGCTTTACCACTCTGATGAATGCCGGCGCGAAAATTTGCACCGATCCAACCGTATCCCATCCCGACTCGCGCACCACCAGCAAACCAACCGACGGGGCCATTTCCCAATCTAGCTTCTGGAGCCACGGTTAGAAAAAATGCAAAATTCTTTTTGTAAGATGGCTGGAGTGAATTAAAAACCCATTTTGCTTCGATGGGAAAAATAGAACCACGAAATCCCCCTTGTTGATTTCGATTTCCCCCTCCTCCTAGTAAAATTCCCGATTGAAGTGAAAATTGTGCATACTCGAAAACATATTTGAGCTTAACTCGGTTAAATTTTGTATCTTGTAATAGTAGTTGCAGATGCTTTGAGGTGGGACCTACTACAACCGGGGACAATGTAGGATCTTTAAACTTTTTAATGGTGTAATCCTCTTCAGCGATACGATACAAAGCGTGAAGCGCCGCGGTTTCGGTTTCAGCAAGTATTTCCAGTGCCCGGAGCGCTTGCGGATTCTTACCTCCTTTAGAAAGTGTGTATAAGAGCTCGATTACCTGTTTATCCTTTTTTCCTCTTTCAACTAACAGTGGGATATTTTCAGTAGCTGGGTTTTGGATAGGCTCTTCTAGCTTCAGCGTCCGGCTAGTGGGAAGAGAAGCGACCCAAGTCAATTTTTTTGGGATCGGGTTTGCCATGATACCCTCCTGATTTTTAAAATTAGTTTTCTTTATCCAATTTTTTTTGCTGCTTCTGGTGTTCTCTTTGTGAATGTGAAAAGAAAAAACAGGCCAAGGCAAAAAACCCGAGAGAAAGCAAAAAAATCTTCATCGCTCATTCCTTTAAATTGAGTATCCAAACGGTTACTTCGCTTGTCACAGGTTTTTTTGGGTGTCAATTAAAAAGTAACTATCTGGTGACTTATTTCTGAAAAGAATGTCATTGATAGTGTTTTGCCCTGGAAAATTCTAGAGAAAGGTTTCAGATAAAAAGAATCATAAAAATCAAAGATTTGCCTACTTGATTACCGTCTTTGGAATGTGTATCCCCCTCGGCGGTCATGAAAAAAAAGAACCCCCTCGTTAAAAAAAGAAATCCCGAAAAAACCAAAGCCAGGATATTAAAATACGCCATGGATTGTTTTGCCCATGGTGGGTTCCACGGTACCAATCTGGACGAGATCGTTGCGAAGGCCAAAGTCAACAAGCGGATGATCTATCATTATTTTGGCGGAAAAAATCAGCTCTATCGTGCGGCCCATGAAGAGGTCTGGAATAAACTGACGGAGTGGTATGGTAACCTGATCCAACAACCACGGGACTTTAGCTCGATCTCCACCACACTAGAAGAATATCTCATGCTCGAAGCGGTCAAGGCGCTCCATGACTTTGTGGCGATGCATCCCTTGTTCCGTCGCTTAGTGATTTGGGATGCGATCGAAGGGGGAAAGGTGACTCGTAGCCTGTGGCGTGAGATTCGAGAGCCGCTTTATCAACATTTTGTCGATTTTCTCATCGCCACTGAAAAACAGGGGGTGATTCCGACTAACCTTCGTGCCGATCACCTCATTGTCTCCATTATGGGTATCGTGACGATTTATTTCCTATACGCCAATTCGCTCTTTGAAGTGTTTGGGAAGAATCCGCTCAGTCAAGAGGCGATTGCCGAGCGGAAAGAGCAGGTGGTTTATCTTTGTCAGAAGCTTTTGATGAAATAGTGATTTCGCTTCTACTCATTCCCCAAAAATGTAAAAATGTAGGAAAGGCTTCTTCAAGAAAGAGGGGAGAATTATGGCCAAGAGAAGCGTGCCACATGCGTATCCGCCGTGGGGTATTTCCAGTCGAAATGCCAAACAGGTCGCGAAGCATCTAGCTGAATACCCGGTGATCCGCCTGATCGGTTCGGTGGGGGAGGATATGGTGCGGGATTACCTTGCTCAGTTTGAAAAAATCTCCAAAAAAAGACAGAAGGTCTTTGTGGTCGAGCTAACCACTTATGGGGGCAAGGCTGATTATGGGTATCGAATCGCCGAAGAGATCCGCTTGGCTCGGGAATATTATCGTAAAGATCCGATTTTTCTTGGTAAAACTTTTGTTTATTCCGCCGGGATGACCATTTTGGCCGCTTTTCCCAAAAATAAACGATTTCTCACCCAACACACCACTTTACTCACCCACGAACGACGAATCGAAGAAGAGGTAAAATTTTTAGGGCCGCTGGTTGCCAACATGCAGGTGGCTAAAGAATTACTCACCGATTTTGAAAATGGGAAGAGGATCCAAAATCAAAACTTTGCCCAGTTGATTGAGGGGAGTCGAGTGAAGTTAGAAGAAATTCTCAAACGAGCCCAAACTGGTTGGTACATTACTGCCCCGGAAGCATTTGAACTTGGTTTGGTAGAAGGGCTTCTCTAACATCGATTTTTATTCCCCTTTCTTCGATTTGTTCCCGGTTCATAACGACTTCTTTTGGTTAGTATTGGAATGAGACTCCAAGATTTTTCAATCGCAGCCGCGTAGAAAAAAAATGAGCAATAAAATGGGGATGGGAATACCGAGGAGCCAGGCAAAGATGTATCCAATTTTCCCATCTTGAGAGTGCAATATTTCTTTGAATTTCTTCATAAGACCACCTCTTTCTGCTTATATTTTAATGAAAACACCGAGGGGATGAAAACCGGGGAATCCCTGATTTTTGGGTGCTGGAAAGGATGAGAAAAAAAGTGCATAAAATTCTCAAAATAAAATTTTTATCAAATTGATAAAGGACGGGAAAGATAGGAAAATAAAATGTTTAGTAATTTCTGTAAGTTAAGCCAACAAGGATTTTCAATAATTGGTACGATATTTGTACTATTATCAGGTTGAGGAGTTAAATTTTTAAAAAGCTAGGGGTAGGGGCAAGGCGAATTGGAACTCCATACAGTTTGCTTTGCCCCTTTTTTTATCCTTCAATGTTGTTCCAATAGCCGCACTGGTCTCCTGTTCTTGCTCCTTGCAAAACCAATTTAAAGGCATTATGCCGCACGGGCGATTTTTGAATTGTCTCTACCATCCATAAAATCCAACTAGTACCGAATCATAGACGAGGAGATTTATATGTCCGAGAAAATTATCAAGCTGCTTGGGGCAGATGCCGAAAAACTTTTGGGGCATCAATGCAAGACAGTGGCGAAAGAGCAGATTCATCTGCCAGGTCCTGACTTTATCGATCGGGTGTTTTCTCAAACCGACCGATCGATTTCGGTGATGAGGAGCTTGCAGCAGCTCATGCAACAGGGGAGACTTTCCGGAACTGGTTATCTTTCCATCCTGCCGGTCGATCAAGGGATCGAACATTCTGCGGGTGCTTCGTTTGCTCCCAATCCTATTTATTTTGATCCAGAAAATTTAGTGAAACTAGCGATCGAAGGGGGATGTAATGCGGTCGCTTCAACCTTAGGTGTTTTGGGATCGGTTGCAAGAAAGTATGCCCACAAGATCCCTTTCATCCTTAAAATTAATCACAATGAATTCTTAAGCTACCCTAATAGCTACGACCAGAGCCTGTTTGCTGATGTCGATCAGGCATTTCAAATGGGGGCGGTGGGTGTAGGGGCGACGGTTTATTTTGGTTCTCCTGAGAGTCGACGCCAAATTTGGGAGATCTCTCAGGCCTTCAAATATGCGCACGAGAAAGGGCTGGTGACAATCCTTTGGGCCTATCTGCGTAGTTCTGCCTTCAAAACCAAAGAGCAAGATTACCATGTCGCGGCTGATTTGACCGGGCAAGCCAATCATCTCGCGGCGACGATTGAGGCCGATATTGTGAAGCAAAAACTTCCGGAAAATAATGGTGGGTTCAATGCCCTTAGTTTTGGAAAGACTCACAAGAAAGTATACGAAGAATTATCAACCGATCATCCAATCGATCTAACCCGCTATCAGGTAGCTAATTGTTTTATGGGACGGGCTGGTTTGATTAATTCTGGTGGGGCCTCCGTAGGAAAAGATGATCTCGCTCAGGCGGTTCGTACCGCTGTCATCAATAAACGCGCGGGTGGAATGGGGCTTATCTCGGGGCGAAAGGCATTCCAAAAACCGATGAAAGAAGGGGTGGAATTGCTTAATGCGATTCAGGATGTTTATTTGGCAAAAGAAGTGACGATCGCTTAAGCAAAATCTTTCAGAGCGGCTTCAATTCGTTCCAAACCTTTTTCAATATTACTCATGCTCGTCGCATAAGAGAGCCTCATATATCCTGGGGCTCCAAAGCCGCTTCCCGCAACACACGCGACAAGGTGGTGTTTTAATAGAAATTCGCAGAAGTCTTGATCGGTTTGAATCAATTCCCCTTTCGCTTTTTTCCCCAAATAAGAAGCGATGTTTGGAAAAACATAAAATGCCCCTTGCGGATTGTAGCAGCGGATCCCTGGCATGCTATTGAATCGGCTTACGATGTAGTCGCGTCGTTTTTTAAATTCGGCGACCCAGTCTTTTAAAAAATCTTGAGAACTATTGAGCGCAGCAACACAAGCCCATTGAGTCATGCTGTTGATGTTAGTTGTCACTTGCCCCTGAAGTTTAGTCATCGCTGAGACGATTTCTTTAGGCCCCGCGGCGTATCCCATTCTCCACCCGGTCATCGAATAAACTTTGCTCGCTCCATTCACGGTGATCGTCAAAGCTTTGATTTTTTCGTTGAGTGAAGCGATCGAGACAAACTTGAAATTGTCATAAACGATCTTTTCATAAATTTCGTCAGAGATGCAGAGGATATTTTTGGCAACGAGAATTTCTGCAACCTTCTCAAGTTCCTCTTTCGTGTAGGCGGACCCTGTCGGGTTAGAAGGGCTATTAAGAATGAACGCCTTGGTTTTTGCTGTGATGGCGCTCTGCAATTCCTCCGGAGTTATTTTGAAACCATTCTCCTCTTTGGTCTCCACAATCACTGGTTTGGCATCATTGAGCAAAATCTGATCAGGGTAACTCACCCAATAAGGGGCCGGGATAATGATCTCATCCCCTTGTTCAAATAAAACTTGAGCGATGTTGTAGAGAGAATGTTTTCCACCACAGCTCACCAGGATTTCATCCCGGGTGTAAGAAAGCTGGTTATCATTTTTAAATTTTTGAATGATCGCGTCTTTCAACTCATTGACGCCACCGACCGGGGTGTATTTGGTTTTTCCTGCTTTCAAGGCATCGATGGCTGCCTGTTTGATATGTTCAGGTGTATCAAAGTCAGGTTCACCCGCCCCAAAGCCGATGACGTCGATCCCTTCGGCTTTCATCCCTTTCGCCTTGGTATCAATGGCAAGAGTGGGGGATGGTTTGACTCGTTGGATTCGTTGAGTAAGTTTGATCATGACTTCTTTCCAAGTTTTTCTTTGATTTTTTTCTCTACCATCGGATGCACCATATTTTTGACGGAGCCTCCGAAGAAGGCAATTTCTTTAATAATGGTAGAGCTGATGTGTGAAAAGTGGCTTTCGGTCATCATGAAAACGGTATCAATTCCGGGATAAAGATTTTTGTTAGAAAATGACATCTGTAGCTCATATTCATAATCGGCAACCGTTCTCAGTCCCCGCAAGATCACTTTTGATTTTTTCTTTCTCACATAATCGACCAGTAAACCCTGGAACATATCGACTTCGACATTTTTTTTCCCTTTGTATATTTTTTTCAAAAGTTCCAATCGCTCTTCGGGAGAAAGCAGCGATTTCTTTGAGGTATTAATGGCAATCGCCACCACCACTTTTTCGAAGATTTGCAGTGCTCGATCGACAATGTTCATATGTCCAAAGGTGGGAGGATCAAAAGAGCCGGGATAGATCGCGATTTTATTCTTCATGTTTTTTCCTTAAAAAGCTGACGTAGGTTTGGCCGTACTTACGTTGATCGACTAATCTTAGTCCACTCAAAAAAGTGGGAAGTTCGCGTGGAGAGTGCTCGCAAATGATCTCTCCATTCGGAAGAAGCAAATCGAACTGATGTAATTTTTTCAATGTCGAATCAATCAATCCGCGGTCATAAGGAGGGTCTAAAAAAATTAGGTCGAATTGTTGTTTTTTTTGAAATAAAATTTCAATCGCCGCATTGGCACTTTTTTTCAAAACGTGGGCTTGGTCTAAAAGACCAATCTGGGTTAAGTTCTTCAGCAGAAGTTTGACAGCCGGTATTCCTGAATCCACAAAGACCACATGTCTGGCCCCACGAGAAAGCGCTTCAAGTCCAACGCTCCCCGTTCCTGCAAACAGATCTAGCACCTCCATCCCTTCCAGATTTCCCAATATCTGAAAGACTGATTCACGCACTCGTGCAGTGGCCGGACGAATATCTTGTGTTTTGGGAATGGAGAGTTTTCTTCCCTTATGAGTGCCTGCAACAATTTTGAGAGGCATGGGAGGAATGACCAGGGACCAGTGACCAGAGACCAGTGACTTTGATTAAAAAAAGATTTTTTGTCCCTGGTCTGTGGTCTCTGGTCTCTAGTCTGTCTATTTAGAATGTTCTAGGTCCTGTCCCTTGAATCAGAGCAAAACCAAAAATAACCGCATAAACCGTAATGGCTATGAGGCTAAGGATCGTTCCAATCAGTCCAAAAATAAATCCCAACTTCGCCAGGTTTCGGTTGGATTCAGGGGCGCGCCCTTGGTCGATCGCTTTTAGCTCAGACCTTCCGAGGAAGACGGCAGGTAGTCCGGCAAAAAAACCGCAACACACCAGGCTTAAGATTCCTAAGACTAAAGAGACCAGCGCTTTAGTATTTGAGACAGGAGTCGCGGTTGGAGGAATAGAGGGTGGAGGTGGAGCTGAGGGGGTCGATGGTGTGATTTCATTATTCATAAAAACCCTTTCTGATAAAAAATTAAATAGCGAAGAATCTGTTTTTAAAAATGAGGAATACTCGTATTAGCCAAATGACTAAAAATAGAGTGACCCCCAAGTAAATCCAAAAATGATGTTTTCCTGCTAAAATTTGATGAAGAGCTGTTTTTTTACCTAATGACTCCGGAATGGCAAGCAAAGATATCACTCCCACGATGAGAAATAGAGGAGGGCCGAAGGGGTGGACTAAAAATGCTTTAATCCATTCAAGGTGGGCAAGGTAAGTCCAACTAGTGGTGAGTCCACAACTTGGGCAAGGCAGATGAGTGAGTTGCTGAAAAAGACAAGGGGGGAGCCCTAATGACCGATGAGTTCCCATACCTACCGAACTTGGAGTTAATTGAGAGGACAGCCCAACGCTGATGAAAAAAAACAGTGGCGGTAAAAGCCATAACTTTTTTCTCAATCTATTGACCATGCTGGGGTTTTCCTATATCGCTTCGACAGATTTTCAAAGAGATCCCTATTTATTTTTGGAGTTTATATGAAAAAGTTTTTCTTTTTAGTTTTTCTCATCTCTTTTTGCTCGGTATCTTTACCGAGTCAAGGAGCGGATATTATCTTTAAAGAGCGAATTAATCCTGCAAACTATGTCAAACTCGAAAACTTCAAAAGCAAAAATGAAACTCTTCATCACCCTTATTCATTTACTGAAGAACAATTAAGAGGGATTTTAAGAAGCATCCGTTTCAGTAAAAAATTAATCATCTATAAGAACGCAAAGAATCGAGATCTTTTTAGTGACGATTCGGTAGATCAATATTTCACCTACCTCATTGAAGCGTTTCAAAAAGCTACCCCGAAGCAGGCGGTTATTTGGTCTGTTGTTCAGAAAAACCCCTATATTATTTTACGAAACGACCGATTGACCCAGGTTCGCATGTGGGTCGTGGGTCAGGAGATGCATTTTGATTTTGTTAAAATCGATGCGAAGTTAGAAGGGGATTACCAGGCTCCTGTCGTGGGAGAAAGAATTATCGATCAGTCCCGAGGGATTGGAGTCAGGATTGAGCCGCAAGTAGGGCAAAAATTTGCGATCGATTCTTCTGACGAACTAATTTTGGATTTAAATCAAGATTGGGTCGCCATTGCCAACCTCTTAGATGCCGAGGATCAAAAATTATCCGAAAAATCGAAAGGGAAAGCAAAATCCGAGACCGCTTCTTCCAGTGGTCTTGATGTCACACCTACTCCCGCTTCTACTCTCGCTGACCAACGTCGCGCTCAGGAGCGGCTAACTGAACTGAAGCAACTCCAAGATAAAGGGCTGATCACTGAGAAAGATTACGAGAAGAAGAAAGAAGAGATTCTGAAGGGGCTGTAAACGATGTCATCCCAGCTAAAGACATGCTGGACCGACATGATATTGAAAATTTTTTAAGGAATTTCTAGAATCTTGGGACAGTGGGACAAAACTTCGCAGCCGTTTTTTTTGACATACACGACATCTTCGATTCGTACCCCACCAATTCCATAATAATATAGCCCCGGTTCGACCGTGACGACATTCCCTTCATGAAGGATTTGATTGCTTTTACTGATGCGAGGGGCTTCGTGAATATCGAGACCTAGTCCGTGGCCGGTGCCGTGAAAGAAGCCTTGCATGCGGCCATTTTTTTTTCCGCTTGGGTAACCTTGTTTTTCAAAATATTCTAAAATTCCGCGATGGATCTCTTCACCGTTGATTCCAGCTCTCACTTTTTTGATCGCCGTTTCTTGAGCGACTTTGACAGAGTTCCACAATCTACGAATTTTATCGGACGCTTTTCCTTTCACCACCGTGCGAGTCATGTCGGCATAATATTGGCTGTCCATTGACTTGGGAAAGACATCCATGACGATGGTCTGATGCGGTTTTAATAAACCATCTCCACGACAATGCGGGTCGACCGCCTGATTGCCGCCGGCGACGATTGTATTTTTTCCGATGCAATTATGTTCCATCAAATGCAGATTAATCACACTGCGTAGCCTTTCACTCGTTAAAGGGATTCCTTGATAGATGATTTTGTTCCCTTTAATTTTGGAGGCTTTTAAAACTTGATAAGCTTTTTGGATTGCTTGCGAGGTGAATTTAAGACTTTGTTTGATCGCCTTTTTTTCAGCTTCGGTTTTAATCATTCTCTCTTCATAGAAAGGATCTGGTTTGGCATGGAGTTGAAATTTATGTTTTTTGAGGTCTAAAGCATAAGCTAAAGGAAAATTGGTAGGGACCGTAATTTCTCTTGCGCCGAGTTTTTTTAAAAAGTAACTAAGAACCTCCATCTGCTTTGGCTTTGAATTATTTTGGCGCGTTAATTTCTTTTCCAACTCAGAATAGCTAATAACTTTTTCAACTTGAGCCTCTTTTTTTCCACGGTCGACTTCAAGGTCATTTAAAATCAAATAACGTTTTTTTTTGTGTTCAACGAAGAGCACAGGATCTGGCACCAAAAACTTGGTGGCCCAAAAAAGGTTGGCTTCAGTTTCAGAATCAGCAATCAACAGGCGTGTGGTGGGGTGAGACGCGGTATTTTTTTTCATATGAAATTCTATCAAAACCTATTTTTTATTTTAGTCATTATACCTATTATTTCTTTTTCTTCCTACTCTTTTGCAAAGGTCAAGAAGGAAGTGGCCAGGCACATGGCGGCTGCAGCCATTTCTGTCGGTAATCCTGCTGATTTGGAGATGGAAACAGAAAGTGAGCCAATGCAAACCGGGATGGCCTCTTGGTATGGTCGTGGATTCCATGGGCGCAAGACCGCGAATGGTGAGAGGTATAATATGCATGAGTTGACTTGTGCCTCCAAACATCTTCCGTTTGGGACGATGCTCGAAGTGACCAATTTAGATAACGGTGAAAAAGTGGTGGTGCGGGTGAATGATCGTGGCCCGTACATCAAAAAAAGAATTATTGATCTTTCTTATGCGGCGGCCAAGCAGATCAGGATGTTGCATAAGGGGCAGGCAAAGGTGGAAATTAGAGAGACATCCGAAGAAAATAACACCTTTAGTCTCAATGATTCTTTCGATAGACAGTTAAGGGCAACCCCCTAACCCCTTGGCACATTTTATTATTTTCTCAGCTCGGTCGTGGTCAAAAAAAATCTTTCCCTTTCCCACATGAGAGTATTTTACATTGTATTCTTGCAAATATTGGTGGGCCTGATCAATCCAGTGCTGAGTTTTGGTTAAATTTGCTTGTCTGGCAAATTTTTCTGCTAAGCGAAAATTATCTTCTGCCCCTTCTCGTAACGCCTCTTCCATAATTTCATCTTCTTTTTGTTGATCGTAGTTGAGCCCTAAACCAAATTTTCGGTTCCCTTCGAGGACCAGGCTTTGAATCCTATTTAAAATCTTTCGCACCAGAATCGTCTGGCCTTTGGCTGCCTCTTGTTTAGCCTTTGCCCATTCATGAGGGATCCCTTTAATTAAGGCTTCTTGTAATTGCTGGTCAGCCCACGCGGTATCGTAAGGAAAATCTAACTGAAATTTCCTTTTGGCCTCATCTATATGCTTTGTCATAGATTTGAGTAAAATTTTGGTAAATAAAATGCTTCCGAATTGTGCATATTTAGTGACTTCCGCTGCCAAAGCTGGAATTTCAGCAAGATAACTTTTCTTTAAAATGGCCTCCGCCTCCGCTTTGTCAAAAATCAGTTTTGCGTTAAATGTTTGATTATATTCGTGAGTGTATCTTTCGAGAGAGAGTAAAGCTGCTTGGACCTCTTCGAGATTACCTGCCATCGGAAGAAATTGATTATTGAAAGTAGGGTGCTGAATTATTTTTCGACACTTTTCAATCCCCTTTAAATAAGCCTTTTTGAGAATTTCCGTCGCCGCTTTTTCATTAAATTTGAGTTTTATTTGATCTGCGATCTCCTTGGCTGTGGTGAGTTGCGTTTTGACATCATCGGGTTCTCCCTCTTCCGCATGTTTCTTCGCTTCAAAAAACGCGGTGAAGTAGGCACCGGTTGGGTTGAGAATGATCCCTTTCCAAGTGGGCTTGTTTAGTTGTTTGAGGATCTCTTGGAGTTTTTGTTTTTTTTCGTGAGGAATTTCTTGATGCTCGAGATTGGTGACGAGGTCGAATTTCGCATCATAGAGATTATTGTCATTACGATCATGAATGAGAATATCGCCGAAGGTAATGGGATCTGGCATGGGGAGCTCCTTTTTGCGATATCTATCGATGATATTTATGAAAAGTTGTGAGTTTTTTTTAAATATCCTGACTATTCATAAAAACTCAAATACTCATCCTCCGACAAATCGATATAGATATTTTTGAGCTGGGTATATTCTTCCAGACAAAATTTAGAGAGATCCTTTCCATACCCGCTCTGCTTGTAGCCACCGTGCGGGGCAAAAGGGGAAAGCATGATATATTGGTTAATCCAAACCTGGCCTGCTTTGAGTTTTTTGGCGAGGCGGAGGGCGCGCTTGATATCTGACGTCCAGATCGCGCTGGCAAGTCCGTAGATCGTGTCATTGGCCATGCGAATCACTTCTTCTTCCTCTTTGAATTTTAAAACACAGAGAACGGGGCCGAAGATTTCTTCCTGACAAATTTTAAGATCATTATTATCTGCAGCAAAGATGGTGGGTTGCACGTAATTTCCTTGTGCGAGTTCGGGGTCGTTCGGTTCGCCACCACCGGTGAGCAATTTTAATCCATTCTCTTTTCCCCACTTCATGTATGAAAGAACTTTTTGTTTATGAGAGGGGGTAATCATGGGGCCGAGTCTCGATTCCCAATCGAGGGGATGGCCGATTTTAATATTCTTGGTTCGCTCCACCATCTGTTCCAAAAAAGTATCGTAGATATCTTCGTGCAAGAAGAGTCGGGATCCGGCGATACAGCATTCCCCTCCATTATAAAAAATAGCATTCATTGCCCCAGTGACCGCGCGATTCAAATCAGCATCCGGAAAAACAATGTTGGGGGATTTTCCACCAAGTTCCAAGGTTGTCTTTTTTAAATTTGATCCTGCTGCTTGAAGAATTTTTCTTCCGACATCGGTAGAACCGGTAAACGAAACTTTGTCGATATGGGGATGCTCCGCGATCGCTTGCCCGATTTGAGAGCCGGAACCGGTGACGATGTTCAAAACTCCGGCTGGTAATCCCACTTCATGAAAGATTCGTGCAAGTTCCAACGAGGTTAGAGATGTTAGCTCCGCCGGCTTGTAAACCATCGTATTCCCGGCAGCCAACGCAGGGGCCATCTTCCAAGCGGCGAACATGATGGGGAAGTTCCATGCCGAGATCGCTCCACATATTCCGACCGGTTCTCGCAAAACGACATCGAGTACGTCCGCAGGAACCGGCATCACATGGCCATAAATTTGTGTGGAAAGATCGGCGAAATACTCAAAGGTATCGGCCGCCATATGGATATCGACGAGATGAGTTTCAGTAATTGTTTTTCCAGAGTCTAATGATTCCGTTTCCGCAAGATGGTCTAAATCCTCACGAATCCGTTTTCCTACTTCACGAAGTAGCCTTCCTCGCTCCACCGAATTTCTTACATTCCCCCAATCCGAATTTTCAAACGCCGCTTTGGCCGCATCAACCGCGCGTTCAACATCGGCGGTATTGCCATGCGGAAAGCTGGCGATCGGCTTTTGGTCGGCGGGGCAAATCGATTGCGTTCGTTGCCCGCCAGCCGATTCGACAAACCTGCCATCAATATACATCTGATATTCTTTGATTTCGTGAGACATGAAGACCTCCAAAAGATTTCAAAATCCTAAAGTGAAATCAAGGAGGAGTAAAGTCACATTCTCATTGACACTTAAACCGCCAATCGTTAAGCCGCTGGTCAAACTCTAATTTCATTTTGTCATTCATAGGAGGTTTTAAGATGAAGCATCTATTTTTAAAAACTGTTTCTAAGTTTTTTGTGGCCGCAATGGTTCTGGTGATGTCTAGTTCTATCGTTCATGCAGACACTGACGCGAGACAATTACAGTTGAATGGTGGAGTCGGTGTGTTTGTCGGAACGGAGGGACTGGATGCATCGTTCGATTTTTCTATCGAACCAGAATATTTTATTACTGAACACAATTCCGTTGCCTTCCGCTTTGATGTGACCGCCGGTGGGTTTGACTCGGTTCACTTTGCCGGACGATACCGCTACTATTTCGATATTACTAACAAGATAAATATCTTTGTTGGCGCTGGATTTGGTGGTGGTTCCAGCTTCAACGGTAATGGGTTTGGCGATTTTGCGATACCGGTTTTTGGATGGCAGTATGATGTGACCAAGCATTTTAAGGTTGGTTCGGATGTCTCCTTCGATATCATCTTCGATGGAGATGCCACTGCCTTTGCGACCCGGTTGATGCCGGTCGTGGTTAAGTATGCTTTCTAATTTTTAGAAATCAGAATACAGAAGTCAGAATTCAGAATATAATAAACAGAGGTCAGAAATAGCTTGATAATTTCTGACCTCTGTTTTTGTTTTAAGGGCATTATGGGAAAGATCATCGACGGAAAAGCGATTGCCGAAAAAGTCCGTGCCGAAATTCGGCAGGGGGTTGCCGAGTTGCAGAAAAAGTCTGGAATTACTCCAGGGCTTGCGGTTGTATTGGTGGGAGAGAATGAAGCGAGCAAGATCTATGTGCGTAACAAAGGGAAGGCTTGCGAAGATGTGGGGATGAAAAGTTTTCAGCACAACCTTTCGGCAGATTGCTCCTCCGAAGAGTTGTTAAAGCTTTTGGATCAACTCAATCATGATCCGAAAATTCACGGAATTTTAGTTCAACTCCCGCTCCCTGAAAAATTACGTCACCTCGATGTCGTGACAAAGATCGACCCTTCGAAGGATGTCGATGGGCTTCATCCGCTTAATCTTGGATTATTAGTTTCTGGTCGTGAAGGATTTCGTTCCTGCACCCCTTCCGGCATCATGCGGTTGTTGGAGGAGATCGGTTTTTCCTTAGAGAAAAAAGAAGCCGTCGTTGTCGGACGCAGCAACATCGTTGGCAAACCGATTGGGATGATGCTTTTGGAGAAAAATGCGACGGTGACTTATTGTCACTCTCGTACTCCCCATTTGAAAGAACAAGTGCAGAGGGCCGATCTCGTGGTTGCGGCTGTCGGAGTTCCCGAATTGGTCCAAGGGGATTGGATTAAGCCAGGAGCTGTGGTGATTGATGTGGGGATCAACCGCAAAGAGGGGAATAAGCTGGTGGGGGATGTCGAGTTTGATTCAGTCTTAAAGAAAGCTTCTTACGTTACTCCGGTTCCAGGAG
>JBGTGJ010000183.1:0-10293 GCA_041746775.1 bacterium | reverse complement strand
ATTCATGCGGCTCGTCTTGACTGATGTAAACGCCGCCGCAACTAAAAATCCCCCCTTTTTGCTCTAAAATCTCCTGATCTGGCGATTTCTCATTGGGGGTGGCTAGTTCATCCTCAATTGGAATCTCTTTCTCGATCATAGGTTCTTCCTCCACATTAAATTATCTTTTTGAGGCTCCTGTGGATGATAAGAGAGCAAAAAATGTTCCACTTATATGATTTATAAAAAAAATAATTTTAAATAATAATTCCGTATAGTTAAGTTAACATTACGATATAGTTTTTTGTACATTTCATTAAGGCGCCGCTACTTTGTCGGTCAATTTATCATATCGATGTCATATTTTTGACAATTTAAAAGAAAGGTAATAAAGGGGAGGCTGTGTCTACGGCATTGAAAATTGCGTCACAACATTTTTCCAACTGAGCCGATAACACTTAAGTAATAGGAGGATTTTATCCATGGAATGTGGGTCATTAAAAATTATCGATAAAGGGAAAATGGGGATATTAGAAGAGGTCGATCAAATCCAAACTCAGAACTTGATAAAAATTAAGAATGGGACTGAAACTCTTTGTCGCTCCAGAACAATGTCACCAAAAGATTATTTTTCTAACAAAAAAGGAAATCATTCTCCCATGGATCGACTTGAAGCGATTGTAAATTCTGATCCAGAAATTAAAGGAGTCCATCCAAAGTTACTGAACTACATCTTTAATCAGCAGCGTGTATGGATGCGAAAATCGACAGGGCACTGATCACGATTTAAAGATTTTCCTGAAGGCGCTGTGCAAGATTTCCCGAAATTCCTATTGTCTTAGATATTTCATCCAACGATGCCTGCTTAATCCCCTGTACACTACCAAAATGCTTTAACAATTTTCTGGCGCGGATTTTTCCAATCCCTTCAATTTGTTCGATTGCAGATTCGAAGGAGCGGCGTTGGCTCGATTTGCGGTGAAACTCAATCCCAAAGCGGTGGGCTTCGTCTCGAATTCTCATCAAAACTAATAAGGCAGGCGCATTGGCTGAGAGTATAATGGGATCTTTGCGATGGAGAATAAACACCCGCTCTTGACTTCGCTCACGTTCAGGATCTTTTCTGAAAAGTGTCGGGGCTAATAATTTACTTTTTGCAAGCGAGATAACATCGACCCCCTCGATCCCTAGCTCTTGGAAGGCGCGACTTGCGGCGGATAGCTGCCCCTTTCCCCCATCAATCACGATCAAGTCGGGCAGCTCCCAACCTTCATCCTCTTGCTTAGCTCGCGATAAACGACGTAACAAAACTTCATACATCGACTTAAAATCGTCAGCCCCTGCCACTGATTTAATCTTGAAATGCCGATATCCTTCGCGACGCGGTTTACCATTGAGAAAAGTAACCATGGAACCGACGGAGTCTTCTCCTTGAAAATTACTGATATCGTAGCACTCCATTCGAATCGGAAGATTTTTTAATCGAAATTCTTTTTGGATATCCGTCAATATTTCTTCTACTTCTTTTTCTTTCTTTTCATGGTTTTGGAACGCCTGAGCTGCATTCTGGTTGGCTAATTTTACTAGCCCGACACGGTCCCCTCGTTGAGGGAATATTATTTCCACCCTTTTCCCTGATCGTTCTGAAAAAATCTCCTCAAGCACTTTGGGTTCATCTATCGAAATTGGTAAAATGATTTCAGCGGGAATATATTTTTCTTCATCATAATATTGCAAAAGCAACGAGGTAAGACTTTCCTCTTCCTCTTCATGTAAAGAGAAGAAAAAACTACGATTATCCTGTAAACTCCCCTCCCGCACCATCATGAGATAAAACACCACCCTGTCCCCTTCACGATAGATACCAAAAATATCTTGGCTCCGATGTTGATAGCTCACCACCTTTTGTTTTTCTAACGTGCGATCGATCTCCTCAATCAAATCTCGAAATCGAGCCGCCTCTTCATACGCCTCCTTTGCAGCGGCATCTTTCATCTGCTGCCGAGCGACCTTCTTTAGCTCATCATTCTTCCGTTCGAGAAAGAGGCGAACCTGCTCGACCACTTGGGAATAACTTTCTTGGGAAATATTACCGACACAAGGGGCGTCACAGCGATGGATTTGATATTGGAGACAAGGGCGGACACGATTACGAAAGTCGTGATCACTGCAGGTACGCAGCCGAAAATGAGTTTCGATAAAATCCACTACCTCACGACAGGACCAAGCGGAAGTGTAAGGCCCATAATACCGACTTCCATCTTTTTTAAGCCGCCGAGTCACATAAAGTCGGGGAAATTTGTCTTTGACGGAAAGTTTTAGACTGACATAACTTTTATCGTCTTTCAGATGAATGTTATAACGAGGGTGATATTTTTTGATGAGCGTATTTTCGAGTAGTAACGCCTCTTTAGGATTGTCGGTCAGAATCGTTTCAATCTGCGCCACTTTGGGCATTAAAAATCGCACCTGATACCGGGACACGTCTTCCTTAGAGAAATAACAACTGACGCGAGAACGAAGATTGGTCGCCTTGCCAATATATAAAACCTCTCCCTTCTCATTCTTCATCAAATAGACACCTGGCGAACGAGGAAGTTTATCGATTTGCAAAGCGGAAAGAATATTGTCCATGTAATTTAACTTAACAGAGCCGGGTTAAAAATCCAACGGGGCAGGAGCAGGCAAGGCAATGACAGGAGGAACCCAGTGACGAAGCTCGTTTTCAATATCGATCGAGAGACGATCGACGGTGTCGCGGATCTTTTCATAGTTGGGATTGCCGGATCGATTGGATTGTAAAATCGCCAATCGATTGCGGAGCCCTTTTAAAAATAGGCGGCTTTTTTCCGTGCGATGTTTTTTAGCCATCTCGAGAAAACCATGCACATTCAGCCCATTTAATAACAGCTCGCCAGCTTCGAGATGAAAACTCACTCCATCAATCGTCTCGTCAAATCTCTTTTTGATCCGCCCAAAAATCCGGGTTAGCATCGCATGGACGATCGCGGAAAATTTCCCCAAACTTTCTGGGTCCTCCACATGCACCGTCGCCCAATCTCGGTAACGCCCTAGTCGCTTTCCCAAAGCGGTCCAATAATGAGCCCCTTGCTGTTTTAATTTTTCATTGATCAATACGGATAGATCATTCCCATTCAACCAGATCCTCTCGTGATGATAATCAAACTCGTCCCCTTCTACTTGGAATCGCCAACTCCAAGAGGGGGGGTTTTGCCGCTCACGTTCCGCAAGTGGAAGATTGTCGATACGAGGAGGGATACGCAGATGTTGAATTTCGGACATAGCGCAAGCTTACCTGGAATTTTTCTAACTAGAAACTCCTCTTTCTGAGAGGAGACTTTCAAGACGCTTCTGATAATTTTTTTGAATACCCGCGGCCAGCGGATGCTGAAGTAATACGGTAGAAAACTGTTGCAAGTAAAGCCATTGCTCATCGGTGAGCAAAATGTTTTTGATATTGTGCCCTTTATAAAATATCTCATCACGATTTTTATCGTAGTGAATCGAATGCACCTCTTGATCGACGTAAAAAGTTAAGGTCGCTCGATCTTTCATCAGAAATAAATTGGCTTCAGTAAAATACTGGCTGTCGACCTCGAGTGAATCTTCTCGCAACGAAGGGATCCATGTTTCTTGAGCGGTCCAATCCCTTCCCGTCGATCGATGTTGAAGCCCTTGCCCTACCCCTTTTTCTTCCTTTTTCCCCATACGTATGGTCTCCCCAGAAAACTAATTTTGCACTTTTCATGCCAAGGGGGATTATATAAACTGCGAAAGATCTATTAAAATATCCTTTAAAATACAGTAAGTTATAAATCAGGGCTTTTAGCAACCTTAGAGAAAGATTTCTCTTTTTGAGAAATTTTTCAAATTGAGAACAAGATGGTGGCACTTCCACAAACAACCGAACACGGAACTCAACTGGGAAATGTCGAGTTTATCTGGGCCAAAAACTCGAAAGAGTTTTTCTTTTCGAATTCGATTTTAATTAAAGATACCAATACGACGATCGTCGATCCTTCTTCAAATTTTACCTATTTAGAAAAAATCGCTTCACAAAAAATGGTTCAGCAAGTTTTAAATACCCACTATCACGTCGATCATCGTTCGCTGAACCACCTCTTCAAACAAGCCAGACTGATCTGTCACGAAAAAGATCTCGCCGCGATTTTAAGTTTTGAAAATTATCTGAAGTATGCCGACAGCGAACGGAATTCGAATTATGTGCAATGGCTGCAATCGATCTTTTCAAGTTTGGAAATCATGGAGGGTTACGTTAGCATTACTCTCAAAGACAATGAGTACCTTCCGCTTCAAGATCAACGAGTCAAAGCAATCCACATTCCAGGCCACACTCCAGGACATCTTGCATTATTCTTTGAGGATATTGATCTTCTCTATACCAGTGACATTGATCTTACCCCTTTGGGTCCTTGGTATGCGAATATCTCCTCTAACATCGATGAATTTCTCGCCTCGATCAGTAAAATTAGAAACCTACATTGCCAGTACTATGTCACGAGCCATGGCGGAAGAATCTACGACCGGATGCAGTTTTTGGAAAAATTAGAGAAATTCGAATCGGCCTTCGCCAAACGTGACGAAAAAATCCTCACCGCGCTTCAAGAAAAGCCACAAAGCTTATTAGAACTTTCTCAGGTAGGAATCATCTTTAAACAAAGCCACCTCACCGACCCATTGAAGGCCTGTTTTGAAAGACAGATGGTAGAAAAGCATTTGGAGAGATTTAAGAAACAAGGAATTATTGTTGAAGAAGAAGGGGTTTGGAGAATTATCTAGCCAATAAAATCCCGCCCACCGCTCCGCCAATCGTAACAATCCCCACGAGAGTTCCAATCACAATGGCTTGAGTATGATCTTCTTTGGTTTCAGCACCAATCGTCTGATACTCCGCTTTTTTAATCTCCGGTTTGTCTTCGTCATATTGAACCGCAGGGCGCAGATTGGTGAAATATTCCCAGGGGGGCACAAAAGATTTTGGCTTTGCAACTGCCTGATTGCTTCGGGGAGCAGAGGCGCAACCTACAAAAAAAAGGATCGCAAGGAGGGATATGAGTTTTTTCGACATCCTTCAGCCCTAGTCAAGAGAGGGAGGGGTGTCTATCTATTTTCCTTCTAATAGCTCAATCCGATACCCATCTGGGTCCTCGACAAACGCTAAGACGGTTTTACCATGCTTCATCGGCCCCGGCTCACGCACCACTTTCCCCCCTTTTGTCCGGATTTTGTCGCAGGCCTTGTAGACATCATCTACCGCAATCGCAATGTGACCGAAGGCATTTCCCAAATCATATTTTTCTGTATCCCAATTATGGGTAAGCTCTAGAACGGTATGATGGGACTCATCCCCATAACCGACAAAGGCAAGAGTGAACTTACCATCGGGATAATCTTGTTTTCGAAGGAGTTTCATCCCCAGGACTTCGGTATAGAAATGAAGCGACTTTTCCAAATTCCCTACTCTCAACATGGTGTGTAAGAGGCGCATGGAGGTCTCGAGTGGTGCTTACACCGAAAATGACGTCCCGCAACCACATGTCGATTTGGCGGCAGGGTTTTGAAAGGTGAAGCCGGAGCTCATCATATCAGAATGAAAATCAATCGTCAGATTATTCAGATAAATATAAGCCTTAGGATCAACAAAGATTTTTAGACCGTTGAACTCCATCACTCGATCTTCTTCACCCGGTTTTTCATCAAAATCCATTTTGTAAGAAAGCCCAGAACATCCACCCCCCGAAATCCCGAGACGTAACCCGTAACCGACCTTCCCATTTTCAGCCATAATTGACTTGGCCTTTTCGACCGCTTTTTCTGTTAAATTGATCATAGAAAATTCCTCCTTATCCTCTTTCAACTAAAACTTACTACAATTCGATCCCATTTGGAATACCGACTCTTAGGCCATTGAACGAAGCTTGTCGACCACTTCCACCACTTTTTGGGCGACATAATCGACCTCTTCTTCAATATTAAACCTCCCCAATCCAAATCGAATCGAGGCATGGGCGAGCTCATCACTCAAACCAATCGCTTTCAGCACATGCGAAGGGCGCGAAACAACGGTGGTACAGGCCGAAGCGGACGAGACGGCGACCTCCTTCATCTCCATCATAATCGCCTCACTTTTCACCCCTACAAAACTTAAGTTGAGATTATTGGCAAGGCGTTCTGTAGGATGACCATTGAGTATGACATCTTTTAGCTTACTAGAAATTTGTTGAAACAGTTGGTCGCGTAACTTCTGCAGCTTGGCCGATTCCGCCTTGATCTCATGTCGCGCAATCTCAAGGGCAGCCCCCAATCCAACGATCGCAGGAACGTTGAGCGTTCCCGAACGAAATCCCTTTTCATGCCCTCCCCCATAAAGAATCGGTTTCACTTGAACGCGAGGATTTTTCCCACGGATATAGATCGCTCCAATCCCTTTCGGACCATAAATTTTATGAGCGGAGATTGAAACTAGATCAACGCCAAATTCCTCAACATGAAAGGGGACCTTCCCAATCGCTTGAGCGGCATCGGTGTGAAATAGAATTCCCTTTTCCTTAGCGATCTTTCCAATTTCTGCAATGGGGTGGAATGTCCCAATCTCATTATTTGCCGTCATTAGAGAAATGAGGATCGTCTCTTTCTTGATGGCGCGACGAACCTCGTCCGGATCCACTCTTCCGAATTGATCGACCGGAAGATAAGTGATTTGGAATCCACGCTTCGCAAGCTCCTCACACGGATCAAGCACCGCAAGATGTTCGGTCTTGGCGGTGAGAATATGATTTCCTTTTTCACGAAGCGATTCTGCAACTCCAAAAATCGCTAAGTTATTTGATTCTGTAGCACCACCAGTGAACACGATCTCTTTGGGCGAACAGCCGAGTAGCGCCGCCACTTCTCCACGCCCCTTCTCCACCGCTGCCTCTGCCTTCCAACCAAAGATATGCTGACGACTCGCCGCATTCCCAAAATTTTCGGCAAAATAAGGGATCATTGCTTCCAAGACCCTCGGGTCCATTGGAGTGGTAGCGTGGTTGTCCATGTAGATAGGGAACTTCATAAAATCTTAAGAAAATTTTTCGACTTCCTCTTGGCACCCCATTTAGAGGATGTTAAGGGGTGCCCGCTTTGATGTTATTTCAATAATCTACAATGGGAGAAAATAGAATGAAAGAAGCCATTTTAAACGCCCTCCGCCAAGTCAAAGACCCTGAGATCCACCGCGATATCGTCTCGCTCAACATGGTGAGGGATTTGGAAGAGAAAGATGGTGTGGTGAGTTTACGAATCGTTTTGACCACTCCCGCTTGCCCACTGAAAGAGCAGGTGGAAAAGGATGTGTTGGCAGCGATCAAGGCTCTTCCCGGCGTAAAAGATGTGAAACTCAAAATGGATGCCGAAGTTCGCTCCGGCTATCAAGCCCCTCCTGGGGGAAGACTGAGTGGAGTGAAAAATATTATCGCGGTAGCGAGCGGTAAAGGGGGCGTCGGGAAGTCAACCGTGGCGGTGAACCTCGCCATCGCCCTCTCCCAAACCGGAACGAAAGTGGGGATCTTGGATGCCGACATCTATGGCCCATCCCTTCCTACCCTCGTTGGTCTCAAAAACACCCCTCCCCTGGTCGATGAAACCAAGAAAAAACTAATTCCACTGGAAAAATTTGGAATCAAGACGATGAGCATCGGTTATCTGATGAAGGAACAAGATGCAGCAGTCTGGCGCGGACCGATGATCGGACGAATGCTGCAGCAATTTATCGAGGATGTTGATTGGGGTGAGTTAGATTATTTAGTGATCGATCTCCCACCTGGAACCGGGGATGCCCAGCTTTCTATTTCACAACTGATTCCAGTAACAGGGGCGGTCATTGTCACCACTCCTCAGGATGTTGCTTTGAGTGATGTAGTGCGAGGAGTCAGTATGTTCCAGAAGGTCCAAGTACCGATTCTCGGAGTGGTAGAAAACATGAGTTATTTTTCGTGCCCCCATTGCCACGAGCGAACTGAAATTTTTAGTCATGGTGGGGGGAGAAAGAAGGCAGAGGAGCTTAAAGTTCCATTTTTGGGAGAAATTCCGATCGACGTTGCCACCCGGATCGGGAGTGACGAAGGAAAACCGATCGTCGCCACACAACCGGACTCGGAGGGAGCAAAACGCTTTAAGGAATTTGCGATGCATGTAGCCGGGGAACTTTCAGTGGCGAATGTGAATCGAATGGCGGTGAATCTTTAGTCTTTTTTCTCAGCCACAACTTTACTCATCAGATGATTTGGAAGCGGTTCATACCGCACAAATTCCATCTGCTGCATTCCTGTCCCATGGGTCAAGCTGCGTAAATCGGTCGCATACTTGAACAATCCCGACATCGGCACCTCGGCTCGAATCACTTGTAGATCTTGCTCTTGATCCATCCCAATAATCTTTCCACGTCTCGCATTAAGATCATTGGTAATCGCACCGACAAAATCGGAAGGGGTATGAATCTCAATCTTCATAATCGGCTCTAACAAAATCGGTTTAGTCTCTTCCTGAGCTTTTTTAAACGCCATCGAACCGGCAATCTGAAAAGCCAGGTCGCTGGAATCGACTGAATGAAAGGTTCCATCCACCAACGTTACCTTCACATCGACCACCGGATAACCGGCCAAAACCCCTTTGTGCATCGCCTCACGCACTCCCGCTTCAACCGCCGGAATATATTTGGAAGGGATTACTCCCCCCTTGATCTCATCAACAAATTCAAAACCGGATCCGAGTGGACGTGGCTCCAACGTAATCCAAACATCTCCATATTGCCCATGCCCTCCGGATTGTTTTTTGTATTTCCCCTGCACCCTCCCCTTCCTCGTCACAGTTTCGCGGTAAGGGATGTGCGGTTGCCCCAAGGTGATCTCGATCCCATATTTATTTTTTAGTCGCTCCATCATCGTTTCGATATGTACTTCTCCCATGCCAGAGACCACTGTTTCAGATGATTCGGGATCGATGTGAAAATGGAAAGTGGGATCGCTTGCCGCCATCTTTCCCAAAGCGAGTCCTAATTTTTCTTGGTCCTGTTTAGTTTTTGGTTTGAGTGACAAGGATAGTACCGGCGTGGGAAAGTCGATCTTGGGGAGAAGAATCGGACGGAATGAATCCGACAAGGTATCTCCCACCATACTCGATTTGAGCTTTGCCGCAGCGACCACTTCTCCAACGGTCACTTCTTGAACCTCTTTTCGTTCCTTTCCATGAAAAATAAACAGGTGACCAATTCGCTCTTTCGTTTGATTGCGAGGATTCAGCAGATCAAACCCATGCCGAAAATTCCCAGAAAAATTTCGCAAGAAAAACAGATCTCCAATACCAGGATCGGAAACTACTTTGAACACTTGAGCAGCGCACCCTTCACTAGTGGCTGGCTTGCGAATCTCTTTTTCTTGATTGGTTGGGTTGACCCCTTCCACCGGAGGCAACTGACTTGGGGGCAACACAAGGTGAGTAATCGTGTCTAACAAAAGATTAATTCCTAAACCACTCAGACTACTCCCTGCTAAAACGGGGAGAATTTCTTCATTCTCAATATCTTGGATGAGGCGAGGGAGAATCTCCTCTTTTTTAAGTACCTCCCCATTCGCCAATCTTTCGAAGAGTGCTTCATCTGTTTCTGCAATCTCTTCAATGAGCTCTTTTTGAGCCTGACGAAAATTCCCCGCTTCCGCTTGAGGAATGGAGCTGATCTGAACTTTCCCTCCTTCGTTGGAAAAACATCTGCCATCGACAAGATCGAGGATCCCACAGAATGAAGCCCCTGCTCCAAGAGGTTGCACCACAGGATAGGCATGTTTACTCAGGCTGGATCGGATAGATTCAAGGGCGCTAGAAAAGTCGGCCCGCTCCTTATCCATTTTATTAATGAAGAAAATAATCGGCTTTTTATTTTTTACCGCGAGTTGAAAGAGTGATCGAGTCGTAACATCAACCCCAATCGTCGCATCGACCACTAAAACTACGGCGTCGAGGACGGTGAGCGGCGCAATCGCCTCGCCGATGAAATCGGCAAAACCGGGGGTGTCGGCAAAGAAAACAGAATTCCCCTCCCAATCCAAAGATTGGACCTTACTGGAAAGGGTCATCTTACGACGAATTTCTTCGGGGTCATGATCGAGCTGACTACTGCCATCATCGACTCGCCCCAGCCGAGAAGTTACTTTGGAGGCAAAGAGAATCGCTTCGGCAAGTGAGGTTTTACCACTGCCAGAAGAACCTAACAGAGTAAAACTACGGATTTTGTCCGGA
>JBGTGJ010000182.1:0-4483 GCA_041746775.1 bacterium | reverse complement strand
TTTTTCCAAGAAGCAAAAAAACTCATCCCAAACTTTTTAGTCGAAGTTGCTTCACACAAGAACTTCAATATTGATCTGAAATTCGATAAGGCCTGGTCCCAACTTGGTCTTAGCTCCGAGACGGAGGCTGTCTTAAGGGAGGCCATTAAATTTGATAAAAAAGAAGCGCAGCACTGGTGCGAGCAGGGTGAAGTGCATCTGTACCAGAAGAGATACCCTGAGGCAGAAAATGCTTTTCAAAAAGCCATTGAGTTAGACAAAAAACATGCCGATCATTGGTGCGATTTTGCCGACGAGCTTATTTCTCAAAAAAAATACTCTGAGGCAGAGATTGCTTGTCGACAAGCCGTTGAGTTGAATCCGAGGTATTCCGATCACTGGCTCCGTTTAATTAATACGTTTATATTGCAAAAAAAATATCACGAAGTCGAAGTTGCTGTCCGAAGGTATACTAAACTCAATCTAAAAGACTCTAATTACAACAAACTTGGTATGATCCTTGTTTCTCAAAAGATGTACTCCGAGGCGGAGACTGTCTTTCAGGAAGCGATTAATCTTAATCGGGAAGACTCCCTTGATGCCCGGCATAACCTTTTTAATGTGTTTCTGCATCAAAAGAAATATTCCAAGGCAGAGGCTGTCTATCGCGAAGGAGTTAAACTTAATCCGAAAAACGATTATGACTGGTTCAAAATTGGCGTTGCGCTTCTCTTACAACAAAAATCCTCCGAGGCGGAGGCTGCTTCTCGCAAAGCCATTGAACTTAATCCGCATGCTAACAACTGGAAACTCTTTGGTGCTGCGCTTGGGTTACAAAAGAAATATTCCGAAGCGGAGGCTGCTTATCGCAAGGCCATTGAACTTAATCCGAAAAGTGCTGAAACCTGGGCTAACCTTGGTATTATGCTTAGGTCCCAAAAGAAATATTCCGAGGCGGAGGCTGCTTCTCGCAAGGCCATTGAACTTAATCCGAAAGATGCTAACTCCTGGGCTAACCTTAGCGTAGCGCTTGCAGAACAAAATAAAATATTTGAAGCAGGAGATGCTTACAGAGAGGCTGAGAAACTGGGCTATTCCGAATCAAAATCTGTAATTATCCGAAAGGAAGCAATCCACTAATTGTTATTCTTTGAGACGTCTCATCGCAATTTAAATCCTTTATTCCTACCCTTGGCTTAGCTTCGCTTCATTGGCCTAGGACCTGGCATTAGGAGAAATCCATGACCACCAATTATGTGAAAAATGCTTGTTTTCCAAAAGAAGCCCCTTCTGAGATTAGAGCACCCGAGGAAATCTTGGAATCGTCATCAGAAGCTTCTTCGAATCTACCCTTCATCGATGCATCGGCCTACGTTTCAAAGATCGCTCCTATTCCAAATGGAAAAAGATTCTCAATGGCGAGACTCTTCGAAAATCCTAAAATCGTGGCACTCGATTTCAAAGACGCAAAGAATATGGCTGAAACGATGAATCGAATGTCCCATTATGTAGAACAAAATGGAAAAAGGAAGGTTCCAACATTCAAGGAGGCCCAATCTGGAGAGGGGCATGATCTTAGAATTTCAGACATCGCTCACTTTTACAATGCGTGTCAAAACGAAGGAACGATTCTCACTCAAGGGGAAAGAGAATTGTTGGATCATTTGCTCGAAGCGGGATTAATCCACATACAAGAGGATGAATATATTACACCAACTTCTGCCGCGCTCATTGGAATGAGTCGCTCTTTGGATATGTTTTACAAAAGAAAAGAAAATTTCATTCATGAATATTCTCATGCCCTCTATTTTGTCGATCCGATGTTTCGAAGTAAAGTTTCAAAGGTTTTCGCTTCTTTTCCACCCGAAGTTCAATCGTTTTTAAGGGGGGCTATCCTTGCATCGGGATATTATGGTTCGAATGATCAGTGGTTGATCGAAACAGAAACACAAGCTCACTCAATGACCGGGCCTAATAGCCTTGATGGATTCACAAATTTGATTTTATCGGCAGAGAAAAAATGTGAAGCAAAGAAAGATTTGACCCAAAAATGTATCGATTTTCGATCTTATACAGGTAATATTCGAATTTTACTTAAGGAAATCCACGAAAAGTACGTTGAGATTTCTAAACCTCATATTCCACTTCTCAGTCATTCAAGTTCGACAAAAAGCGAAGAGCAAACAGAAGATAAAAATGGCAATTCAAATGACACATTAAAGACACTGAGAGAAATTAACGTAGAAAAGTTTAAGAACCTAAAAATTAATACCTGGCAAGAATCATTAAAAAAACTAGAGCAAGAAATAGAACTTTCACATCGATATACTCAAACTGATCGACCAAATCCGCGAAAGCAATTAGATCAATTACAAGAAGAGTTCGATAAGCGGCATGGAATTAATTTTTGTAGAACTGAATGAGAAATAATTATGCAATTAAGAAATTGATCGTCCCGATTTTTCAATCACCATAAACCACCCATTCTCCACTTTTATTTCTCTCTTCCATATGTGCGCCAAAGGCATTGAAAACTAGAAGGGAATTGGTTTTGCGTCTGGAAGTCACCAGAATATGCTTTGGTTTGAAAATTATCCGGTCCAAGGCGGCCAGAGCGAGACCTTGCCACTTTTTTGCGAGAATTGGATTGCTGGAATGATATTTATCCCATCCTCGTTCTTTAAGAACCTGAGCGACTCGATTTAAGGCTATTTTTGGGTTCAGAACTTCATCCAGCGACCAACCTTTGGGTTGAAGGTGGGCTTCATTATTTATTTGACCGATCCCAACATCCACCCTGTAATTTTTAGTGGCAATCATAGATTCAGCCAAAGTTTTTGCCTCATCAAAAGAATCCAGAAATTTTGATTTTGCGGTTTTAGGGAGACCCGGTCGATTCCAAGCGACCGTGTAATAACGACAACCTGATTCATGAGCGATGATAGAGAGAAGCTCCTTCTCATCGACTCTCTCTTCTTTCGCCGTCTGGCTGACTCTCCTCCGGAGCTCATGATCGTTGCAATTAGCTTCCAAAGATTTTGTGGCAGACAGAAAAAAGGCGATCGCGACTAATAATATAAAATGATTTTTTGGGTTAAACTGCATTACGATAATAAATCTCCGAAATATATCGATGCCCTTTTTCTCCACGTTTGAGTTGAACCACGATCGGAATGATCGCTCGGATGTATTCGAGAATCTGTGGTCGCTCCATTCCAAGATCTGCTTGCATTACCATGAGGGCCAATTGTTCGAAGGCAAGTGTTGGGCTGTCTGCATGAATGGTAGTGATGGAACCAGGATGACCGGAGTTGATCGCACGAAGGTAAGCAAATGCCTCAACTCCTCTAAGCTCTCCTAAAATGATTCGGTCTGGGCGTAGTCTGAGAGAGGCTTCAAGTAGTTGTTGGGGAGTCACTTTTGCCAGTCCTTGCCCTCCTCGCGAAGAAAGCAAGTGCACTCGATTCGAATGAAAGAGTTCTACTTCTCTGGTGTCCTCAATTGTCAGGATTCTCTCTTTTTGAGGAATCGCCTTGAGGCAAGCATTGAGGAAGGTTGTCTTTCCCGTGGAAGTTCCAGCAGAAATCAAAATGTTTTTTTTGGCAAGTAAAGCCACTTCAATAAACCCCCGATATTTCTCTTTTCGAAAAAGGGAATAAAGAAGTTCTTCATTATATAAATCACCAGAAGTCTTTTGATTAATCGTCTCAAAAGCTTTTAACCTGTCATAATCATCGAGGCTGATATCGAGGAGAACTTGTTTTCGAATCGAAATGGCCACGGATCCAGTCTCAACGGCCGGAGGAAGAACAATTTGAACTCGATACCCACCTGGAAGCGTGGCGGAGAGAAGCGGAGTCTCTTCGCTAATTTGTTGTTCGGAATATTTAGCAACGAGATTTGAAAGAGTTCGTATATGAGAGAAATCTAATTCTGGAACTGCATGGCATTCCATTTCTCCATTCTTTTCAATCCAGACTTCTTGGGGACGATTGATAGAAATCTCCGTAATCCCCTCCTGAGTTAGAAAAGGAAACAGTGGTCTCAAGAAAGTATGAATAGCAACATCGCTCACTGAATTATCACCGCCGATCCGCTTGAAGCTGAGGCAAGTGCCTCAGAAAAATCGAGATCTCTCGCCACAATGATTTTAATCGGAGTGCCTTGTTTTATCTCAATGGTGGAAGGGATGTTGATATAGCCATCTAATAGACTCGAGGAGCTATTCTGAAATCCTTGAGCCACTTGTTGACGGTAAGCGCTGGCGGAATTGTAGGCATCTGCTGAACCCACTCCTGCGTTAGCTGTTCCCCCGCTAATGATACTAAGAAGTGTCGAGGCACCGAAGATTTGCCAGAAGTGGTGATTTACAGATCCTGATATTCCAGCACGTCCTAAAGGATCGGCTCCTCCTGAGTTAAGAGCTACTTCAATTCCGTCGGGTCGAATCACACGTGTCCAGACGATGAAAACCCTCGATTGTCCTTTTGCGATTTGTGAATTG
>JBGTGJ010000181.1:0-12581 GCA_041746775.1 bacterium | reverse complement strand
TTGTGTGCTTCTCGGGAACCAACCAAATGTGCGCATGCGGAACTTCATCGCCGATGATGTGACTCACAATCATCTCGGTGCCGAATGCCTGACGCTGCGCCTCAGCAACCTTCTTCGCCACTTCCATATACTTTCCAATCTGCGGAACATCCCATACCCATCGGTAATGTTGCTTGGAAACGACCTGGCAGTGTCCTTTGGAGCGAGGAAACTTGTCGAGGAAAACGATGAATTCCGAATCTTCATATACTTGAGTGGTTGGAAGTTCCCCTTTGGCAATTTTGCAAAAAATGCAGTTTGGGTCTTGTGACATAAGATTCTCCTTCTTTTTGGATTATCTAGGAAAAGTACTTTTTTTATCGATAGAAAAGAAAGAAAAAATTATTCTAATGTTTTTTACGATAGTGCACTATATTTATTACCATACAAAAAGCGGAACTTCTCATGAAAAATCAAAAGCTAAAAATCAACGGAATCAATTTACAATTTTATCTTTGGGGCAACCCTAAAAAACCCAAGCTCTTCCTCTTCCACGGCTGGCTCGATACCGGAGCCAGTTTTAATTTTTTATGCGAACATCTTCAAAATGAATTTTACTGCATCGCCCCGGACCTGCGCGGTTACGCTCAGAGTGAACATGGAAAAAATCCATTAGGATATTTTTTCTATGAACATGTCGCTGATCTTCACGCTATCTTTCATCATTTTTCTCCTCACCAACCGGTCCGCATGCTCGGTCACTCCTTAGGTGGAGCGGTTTCGGGGATTTATGCCGGAGGATTTCCAGATCGTGTCAGTCACTTCATTAATGTAGAAGGTTTCGCCTTTCGCGATAATCCCCCGGAGCGTGGTCCAGAAAAATTACGAACTTGGTTACAAGGGCCCAAAGAAATCCGGTTTAAAGTTTCAAAAAGCGTCGAAGATTTTGCGATCAAGCTGATTAAATTAAATCCACGTCTCCCCTTGGAACGAGCTCGCTTCTTTGCCAAATACCTTACCAAAAAGGTGAAAGGGGGAGTGATGATGCAGGCCGATCCGCTGCACAAACTGACCGATCCTTATGTTTTAACAAGGCCGATTATTTACGCCTTTTGGGAAAAAATTACCGCAAAGTGTTTATTGGTTTTGGCGGAGTGGACGGAGATCAATCAATGGATGAATGCGGAGAATTTAGAAAGAGAGATGGAAGAGCGTTTTAAGCATTTTCCACAAAATAGTCCTGTCATCACGATTCCGGAATGTGGCCACATGATCCATCATGAAAAGCCGAAAGAATTGGCCGAGGCGATATTAAATTTTTTAATTAAGGAATGATCGCCAACTTTAATGGATTTGATTTCTCCCCTTTGCGAAAGACTTGATGAATCTCCGAAAGCGGAAATTCCCCCACAATCAATCCCTGAGGAGTGATTTTCCCTTGGCTAAGAAACTCCACCGCTTTTTTGAAATAAGCTGGGGTGTGGTGGAATACTCCGAATAGCTGCAGCTCTTCATAATGTGTTCGGTAAGTATCGAGCGAAATCTTCGTACCCGCCGCACATCCTCCATAGAAACAGACCCGCCCTCCTGGTCTCGCAAGAGTTGTGGCAAACTCCCACATTTCCGGCAACCCCACCGCCTCGATCACGATATCCGCCCCTCGCCCTTCATTGAGAAAGCCAAGCGCCAGAGAGCGTGGATCCTCGTCATGCGTCAGACTAATCACATCATCGGCACCGAGTTCACGCAAATTCTTTAATTTCTCCGGATCACGAGCGATTGCCACGAGCTTGATCCCATAAAGTTTCGCCAGTTGAACAAACAGCACCCCCATCGGCCCCGCCCCAAGCAGAGCCATACACTCCCCTTTTTTTGGCGAAACCTTTTCAAAGGCATGCAGCACACAGGCGAGCGGCTCGCTCAAAGCGGCGGTAGTGAAAGAAAGAGAATCGGGGATTTTATGGAGATTGATTTTGGCAATTCGAGACGGAACCAAAATATAGTCGGCATACGCTCCATTAAGAAACAGCAGATCTTCACAAAGACTATAGGAACCTTTTTCACAATAGAAACATTTTCCACAAGGTGCAGAATTTCCCACCACCACCCGGTCTCCCACCCTCACCTCCGTCACTCCTGAACCGACTTCCGCCACGGAACCTGCCATCTCATGCCCAAACGGCCCGGGGATCTGTTTGATCAGACGTGGATGCCCTCGCTTAAAAGTCTTAAAATCGGTCCCACAGGTCAGCGCCGCCTCAATCTTAACCAACACTTCTCCGGCCTGAGGTTGTGGCAGATCGATTTCATCGAGATGAATCTCCTCGGGTGCATACCAGCGAGCCATCCGCATTTTTGCAGGAAAATTTGCCATGATAGGGGTTCTTATCGACGCAGCTGTGAAACTGTCAATTTTCTTTTCTTTCCATCGATTGTAACCATTCTTTAAGTTGTGTAATATATTAATCAAGAGGGGAATCGAAGATGGCCAACAGCAAACCACCCATTCATGACACCAGTGGTCAAACTGCCACTAAGCCTAAGACTCGGGTACAGCAACCGCCGATGTTTAAAGTGTTTTTGTTGAATGATGATTATACCACGATGGATTTTGTGGTCGATGTCCTGCAAAAGTTTTTTAATAAACCGTTGGAAGAGGCGATTCAGATCATGTTGCAGGTGCATCAGCGTGGCACCGGGATTTGCGGTTTATACCCTCATGAAATTGCTGAAACCAAAGTAGCTCAAGTGGTCGATTATTCGAGAAAGAACGAATATCCATTACAGTGCACAATGGAGGAGGCCTAATGATTAACAAAGAACTACAGAACACTCTCAACCTCGCTTACTCTGAGGCCAAACGCCGGCAGCATGATTATCTGACGGTGGAGCATCTCCTCTTCGCACTTCTGCAAGAGCCAACGATCATTCGAATCATTCACGCCTGTGGCGGAAGCGTTCAACAACTCACCAAAGATTTAGAGAGATTTTTCGAAGACCAACTCTCCCCCCGGCCGATGGAAAACGAAGAAGCGCAGATCCACACCTCTTTAGCGGTTCAACGAGTGCTACAACGAGCCCTCTTTCATGTGCAGGCGTCGGGGAAAAGTGAAGTCTCCCCTTCGAATGTATTAGTAGCTCTCTTTAGCGAAAAAGATTCCCACGGCGTCTATTTTCTCCACAAACAAGGGATTCATCGCTTGGATGTTGTCAGCTATATCTCTCATGGGATCAGCAAACTTCCAGAAAATGAAGAACCCGAATTTATCAGTCCGGAAGAATCAGAAGCAGAACCGGTGCGCGGTGATGTTTTGGAACGATTTGCGGTGAACTTGAATCACAAGGCTCGCGAAGGAAAGATCGATCCATTGATCGGAAGAGAATTGGAATTGGAACGAACCATTCAAGTCCTCTGCCGACGGCGAAAAAATAATCCGCTTTATGTCGGAGAAGCGGGAGTGGGAAAGACAGCAATCGCGGAGGGATTAGCACTTAAAATTGTGAAACAGGATGTTCCAGAAATTTTGCGAGGATCAACCATCTATGCATTAGACTTAGGGGCTCTCCTCGCAGGGACAAAATTTCGTGGCGATTTTGAACAACGTCTTAAATCCATACTGACTCGCCTCAAAAAAGAAAAAGGGGCAATCCTTTTCATTGATGAAATCCACACAATCGTCGGAGCCGGAGCGACGACCGGGGGAACAATGGATGCTTCTAATCTGCTCAAACCAGTCTTGGCTTCGGGAGATTTGAAGTGCATCGGCTCAACCACCTATCAAGAATTTAAAGTATTTGAAAAAGACCGCGCCTTGAGTCGCCGTTTTCAAAAGATCGATATTGCAGAACCGAGTATCGACGAGACGATCAAAATACTTCAAGGATTAAAATCAAAATTTGAGGAGCATCATCAAGTCCGCTACACCAATTCTGCACTGACGGGAGCGGCTCAGCTCAGCGCGAAGTACCTCGCCGACCGCCACCTTCCCGACAAGGCGATTGATGTGATCGATGAGGTCGGTGCTGCCTTACGCCTTCGTCCAAAATCTCACGCCAAAAAAACCGTCACGCTTCACGATGTTGAAACGATGATCGCCAAGATGGCTCGTATCCCACCGAAGTCGGTCAGTTTGAGTGACAAAGAGGCGCTCCGCAATCTAGATAAGGAATTAAAAAACCGAGTCTTCGGTCAAGGCAGAGCGATCGAGATGCTCACCACTTCGATTAAACTAGCGAGATCAGGATTGGGGCATCAGGAAAAACCGATTGGTTCATTCTTGTTCTGTGGGCCGACAGGTGTTGGAAAGACCGAGTTAAGTAAAGAACTCGCTCGAGTGTTAGGAATCCAATTCATCCGTTTCGACATGAGTGAATATATGGAGAAACACACCGTCTCCAGATTGATTGGAGCTCCTCCAGGATATGTTGGGTTTGATCAAGGGGGATTATTAACCGATGCGATCAACCAAAAACCTCACGCCGTGTTGTTGCTGGATGAAATTGAAAAGGCGCATCCCGATGTCTTCAATATCTTATTGCAAGTGATGGATTATGGAACTCTGACCGACAATAACGGAAGAAAGTCTGACTTCAGAAACATCATTCTCATCATGACCACCAATGCAGGAACGAAGGATCTCTCCAAGGCTTCGATTGGAATTCAAAGAGGATTTAACGATGAGAGTCATGACCTTAAAGCGATCCGTGAAATGTTTAGCCCTGAATTTTTAAATCGACTAGATGCAGTGATTCCATTTTCTCCACTGGAAGATGTCACCATATTGCATGTCGTAGAAAAGTTTATTGCCGAATTGGAGATGCAGTTACTCGAGAAAAAAGTCGATCTCGATGTCAAACCGGATGCGATGAAATGGCTTGCCCAACATGGTTACGACCAAAAGTATGGGGCAAGACCGTTACACCGATTGATTCAGGAAAAAATCAAACGAGTACTGGCGGATGAAGTGTTGTTTGGAAAATTGGAAAAGGGGGGAACGGTAAGTATCGATACTGAGAATGATGAATTAAAATTTATTTACGCTCCTCGTGAATCCGCTGCTGAGCTCGCCGAAACCAATCTTCATTTAGACTAAAAAAGGAACTCGTTCCCAGGCTTAGCCTGGGAACGCACTGCCTTGGAGGCTCTCTGCCTCTCCCCTTTAAGAGATCAAATATTTCGAAAACTTCTCAATCTCCTTACGAAACTGCCCATAAAGCCCTTCCAAATTTTTCGGAACAAGTTGCAAAGTCCGTATCCCTCGCTTTTTCATGCGAGCCAAAAACATTCGCGCCTGACGAATCTGCTTCATCACTTTCCTTTGTTCCCTTTCGATGTAAGCCAATGATCGCCGCACGAAATAACTTTTCTTCTTCAAAATCTCCAACAACTCCTGCAACCGACGAACTTCTGCTTCAAGAAGCTTGATGGTAATAGGAGTTTTGCGAACACTTTTTGCGGCATGGTGTGTTCGTGTTCGTTTACTTATTTTGCGAGTAGTCATGAATTTCTCCTTTTAGAAATTTCTTTGTAAAATTTTATTTGCTGCTAATTTTCCGACTGCCAATGAAACGCTGATCCCATGTCCTCCTAAACCGGCAACCCAAAACAGCCCTTTTTTTTCCGAATCCCAATCCACAAAAAAAATCCCGTTTGCAGATTTCGTCCGCAAACAGGACCATGTGTTTTGAAGTAGACCGATTTTTAGGGAAGAAAACAAGTAATTCTTTTTCTCAAACAGCAATTGCTCGATACGCTTGTCTACTTGCGGCTCAGCGGGCGGGTGTAATTCTTCATCTCCAGCGGACAATAACCATCCATCGTGCCTTGGTCGAAAATAAAACTCATTTTGGATATCCCAAACAAATGGCCATGACGCAGATTTTGAAAAATCTTCTGAAGAAAATTGATAGAGATGACGACGGTAGGAGTTAAGTGATTGATATTTTGAACCACACAATTTTCCAACCTCTCCTGCCCATGCTCCCGCTGCATTGATTAGAATTGGAGCAGAAAATTTTTCCGTTGGGCAAGAAACAACCCATTCCCCATTTTGGTCTTCAATTTTTTTAACGAAGGAATTGGCGTGAAAAACAACTCCTCTCTTTTCAGCCCCGCTTCGCAAATTTTCTAAAAGAAGATTTGAATCGATGATCCCATCCGAAGGGGTATAAAGAAAATTGGCGACTGGGTGCTCCTTCAAAATATTTTTTAAGTGAGATGGAAATGATTCAGCTGATTCGGAAATTCCAAATTCGATTTCATGAGCGGCCAAAGATTTGGAAATGGGGCGAAGAAGCTCTGAGTTACCGATCAACACCGAACCGGTCTGGGAAAAAACATTTTGGTGAATCCAATCCACGGGAGGATTTTGTAAAATCCTTCGTGTCTCTTGGATGAAAGGAATCAACTCCCCATGACTCACCCCTTGCCGCAACATCCCTGCATTTTTTCCCGAGGCATGCCGGCCCATCTGGTTCTCTTTCTCGAGCACTAAAATTTTGTAATTTCCCGTTCGGGAAAGATAATAGGCGGTCGCAAGCCCCCCCACTCCACCACCAATAATAATAATCTCAATTTTTAACTGCATGGTCACCTCAACTCATACCTACACTCAATTGATTTTTCAGCATTTTTCTTCTCATCTTCCTTGACTTTTTCCTCACCAGTGGTTTAAATTTACCAAAAAGTGGCACTTAGTGGTTTAAAGTGGTTGACGAACCTCCTCGAATGGTCTTTAATGGGTAGATTGTTATGTTTCGAGGACGCTTCGATTACACCATTGATGAAAAAGGGAGGGTATCCTTCCCCTCTAAGTTCCGTGAGGTCCTAAGTACCAATTACGACGAGCGGCTAATTGTCACCACCTTTGACCAAGCACTCTGGGCCTACCCGGTTAAAGAGTGGCAAGTGATTGAAGAGAAAATCGGTAACCTTCCGCAATTTAAAAATGAAGTGAAGGCACTCCAAAGGGTCTTCGTGAGTGGAGCGACGGAATGTCCGCTGGATAAGCAAGGGAGAATGGTCATCCCCCCGACGCTTCGAGATTATGCCGGGCTGAAGAAAGATATTCTTTTTGTTGGGATGACGAAACGAATCGAAATCTGGTCAAAGGAACGCTGGGAAGAAACCTTTACCGCCGCACAACACAAGATCGAGTCTTCCTCCGAAGACTTAGCCAATTTGGGGTTATAAAATGTACGAACTGACCACGGTTGATGATGTCGCTGTCCTTCACTTAAACGGAGAACTTTCACACCACGAAATGGGGCTGGTCGAAAACATGATTGGAAAATTAACCCACTCCCAAAAACTCAAAGTGGTTCTCAACTTCCAGAAAGTTGAACACGTCAATTACAAAACTCTTTCGAGACTTTTAGAGCGAGTAAACCGACTTCGCTCGATGAATGGCGATATTAAGTGCGCCTCGCTGAATCATTATATGCTCAACATCTTTCGATTCACCGGGGCAGATCAGGTCCTTGAGGCCTATGAATCAGTTTACGACGCAGTGATGAGCTTCCATGGGCAACCTGAAAAATACCGGACCTGGCACTGACCAAGAAAAGATTTCTCTCCTCCACACCCCTGTGATGCTGGAGGAGGTTTTGGCTCTTTTACAAGTAAAACCAAACCGCGAT
The DNA here is from genome assembly GCA_041746775.1 of bacterium. GTDB lineage: Bacteria > UBA10199 > UBA10199 > DSSB01 > DSSB01 > JBGTGJ01. Next base: position 4,964 of record JBGTGJ010000181.1, on the reverse strand, counting down.
TACGTTGACGGTACCCTCGGGCTGGGTGGGCATAGTGAGGCGATCTTAAACGCCTCGGCTCCGACCGGCCGATTGGTTGGGATCGACCGGGATCAAATGGCGCTGAAGCTGGCGAGTGAGCGCCTTCAGACTTTTGGTACAAGAGCAATTTTAAAACATGGCCTCTATACCGAGGTCGCGAAACTGTTCACGGAAGCAGGGATCGATCAGGTCGACGGGATGCTGCTGGATCTGGGGGTTAGCAGCCTTCAATTAGATGATGCTCAGCGAGGGTTTAGTTTTTTAAAGGATTCCGCACTGGACATGCGGATGGACCTGGAAGAAAGGATGACGGCGCGGGATATTTTAGAGGAATCTTCGGAGGAAGAGCTTGAGGAGATCTTCCGAAGTTATGGAGAGGAACGGTTCTCCAAAAGGATTGCACGAGCGATCGTGCAGACCCGACAGAGCAATCCAATTACCGACTCCTCCGAATTAAGAAAACTGGTTTCCCGCGCCGTACCTTTTAGCAAAGGTAGAATTCATCCCGCCACCCGCGTCTTCCAGGCACTACGAATCGCCGTCAACCGAGAGTTGGAACTTCTGCAAAATTTTATCCAAGGACCATTCGATTTTCTCAAAGTGGGGGGAATTCTCGCCATCATTACCTTTCACTCTCTAGAAGACCGAATCGTCAAACACGGTTTTCGTTCACTGAAAAATTTTAAGGTTTTAACGAAGAAGCCGCTCATTCCGAAGCGCGAAGAGATTTTGAAGAATCCGAGATCGAGGAGCGCGAAACTTAGAGCGGTTGTAAGAGAGTATTAAATTGCGGATTTCAGATTGCGAATTGCGGAATTACAAAAAATAAATTCGCAATCCGTAATCCGCAATCCGAAATTCACATGAGCTACGCCAAAAGCCATATCCTCTGCACTGCCAACGCCGTCCGAAGACAGCCTGCTTTTAAGCCTCTTCATCGGTCGCGACGCACTTTTTTGACTATTTTTTCTATCTTAACGTCTCTCACCATTCTCTGCGCCATCACTTACATCGGCATTCAGGTGCATGCGGTGCATTATGAGTACAAGATTTCAGAAGAATTACAAAAAAAAGCACGATTGGCTGAAGAAAACAAAAAACTAAATTTGAAAATTGCCAGCCTTAAATCCCCACAACGGATTGAATCTTTCGCCACAACATCACTAAAACTTGTTCCTCCCAATCCAAAACAGTTTTTATACGCCAGTCGACTCGAACAGCTAGAAGACCTCAAGCCACTACTCATCGCGGAAAATTCGGCAAAGCTTGCTGAAAAGTCGTTGCAAGAAAATCAAGCGGTTCCTTCCCCCAAGATGAAAACCACTCAAAAGATTGCTAAAGCTAAAGAAACTAAAGTTGCTGCTGCGAATCCTCGTAGTCCATCTAAAAAATCTTCCCCTCCTCAAGGGGTCATCGTGGCTAAATTAATGGAAAAGGGTAAATCAAAGGATACTGCAAAAAACAGCATTTCTAGCAACGCGCTAACTCCGAAAGAAAAAATCCCTGCTATCATCACAAGCCCTCTCCCCTAAACGATCATGATTCAATCGACCTTTAGGAAAAACATTTCAGTCAAAAAAATTCGTATTCGAATCATCCTTTCCTCGCTCTGCTTTGCCTTATTTTTTACTGTGATTGGAGCAAGAGCTTTTGTCTTGCATCTCACTCCCAATCAAAAACTCAATAATCTGGCCAAAAGTCAGTATCGCCAAAAGATCGTCGTCGCTCCCAAGCGGGGAACAATCATGGATCGTAATGGAGAGCCTTTGGCGATGGATATCGAAGTAAGCAGCATCTACGCCGTCCCATCCGTGATAGACAGCCCGCGAACGTTTGCAAAGACACTGGCTCCTCTTCTAGAGATTTCTGAAAAAAATATTTTGGAAAAAATTAAAGATAAAAATAAAAAGTTTGTCTGGATTAAAAGAAGAATCAATGAAAATGACGGCAAAAAAATTAAAGAGCTTCACTTAACCGGCCTAGGATTATTACCAGAATATAAACGCTTCTACCCCAATGGCTCTCTTGCTTCCAATTTGCTAGGCGCGGTTGGAATGGATGCTCAGGCACTTTCCGGCTTGGAAATCTCCTATGATAAAATTTTGAAAAGCTTAGACCCTCCCCTGCTAGTTGAAAAAGATGCCAAAGGGAGATCGCTAGGGGCGTTTGAGTTGGCCGGAAAGGAAAGTCCCAATAACATCCTCCTCAGTATCGATAAGACGATTCAATATATTACGGAACGAGAGCTCGCCACCGCCATGGAAAAACATCGCGCTGCAGGTGGAGTGGCAATCGTGATGGAGGTTCACACCGGCGAGATTTTGGGCATGGCGAGTTCACCCACTTTTAATCCCAACGAATATCAAAAATCTCCCCCGCAAAATTGGCGTAATCGAGGAGTCACTGACGCCTACGAGCCTGGCTCGATTTTCAAAGCATTTACCGCCGCCGCCGCTTTAGAAACCGGAGTTTTTAATCTTAAAAAAACGATGAATTGTGAAAACGGTGCAATGAAGGTGGGAAAATTCACCATCAATGATCACCATGGCTACGGAACGCTCAATCTTTTTGATATCATGAAGTACAGTAGCAACATCTGCAGTTATAAACTGGGGCAGATGGTTGGTAAAAATCGCTTTTATGAATTTATTCAGGCGTTTGGATTTGGGAAAAAAACGGGTGTCGGTATTCCAGGTGAAACCAGTGGTTTAGTCGCTCCGCTTAGTCAAATAGGAAGTTTGCAACTTGGAACCATCGCCTTCGGTCAGGGAATTTCAGTCACACCGCTACAAATCGTCGCCGCCTATGCTGCCCTCGCCAATGGAGGAGAACTTTACAAACCATTATTGGTGAAGCAAACGCTTGATTCAAAAAATAAAATTATCGAAGAGTTTTCTCCTCAAAATTTACAGCGAGTGATCAAAGAGGAGACAGCAAAAATAATGGCCAAAATGCTTGAAACGGTCACTGAAGAAGGGGGAACCGGAACCGCAGCTCAGATTGAAGGATACTCAGTTGCTGGAAAAACCGGTACAGCACAAAAAGTGGTCGAGGGGGAAAAAGGTTATGCCAAAAATAAATATGTCGCCTCCTTCGTCGGTTTTGCCCCTGCAAAAGATCCCAAACTTGTCGTCCTGGTCTCTATTGACGAACCAAAAGGGGATTATTATGGAGGACTAGTCAGCGCCCCTGTTTTTAAAAATATCATGGAACAAGGGTTGACTTACCTCAAGGTGCAGCCAGAGACGGAATTATTGGCCAAGCATTCGGCGAAAAAAGAGAGCAAAGTAAAAGAACCGAATATTAAAAAAACAGTGAAGGACAAATCGACTGCAGAAATAACACAACCGATCGTAGGGACTAATGAGGATAAGAAAAAATCAACCGAGGAAAATCTAGAAAACATGGCCCCCAATTTTACTGGTCTCTCCGTTCGAGAGGCGTTGCGAAGGGCGCAAAAAGAAAATCTAAAATTAAAAGTTTTGGGAAGTGGAATCTGTAACGAACAAGATCCTCGACCAGGAAAAACACTGGCGATGGACTCTACCGTCACTCTTCACTGCAGCCCTGCCATCTAACATGAAACTTTCTGAACTCATCCAAGATCTCTCCTTCCGTGAGATGCATCATTTTAAGGATGCAGAAATCACCGGGATCACCGCAAATTCTAAAGAAGTGGAACCTGGAAATCTCTTTATCGCCATTGGTGGAACACTATTGGATGGTCACCAATTCATTGCGGAAGCGGTGTCACGTGGCGCAGCTGCTCTCGTTGTTGAGAAAGAGGTCCCCAATCCCAAACGAATTCCAATCTTTCACGTCGTTAATAGCCGACTCGCGTTGAGTGGACTTGCCAGTTGTTGGTTTGGTAATCCTTCACAAAATCTTTCGGTGATTGGCGTTACCGGAACGAATGGAAAGACGACCATTACTTATCTGTTGGAAGCGATCTTTCAAGAAGCTGGAAAAAAATCAGGAATTATCGGAACCGTGAATCAGCGCTTTGATGGAAAAGAAATTCCTTCCTCTCACACCACGCCAGAATCGATTGAGATTCACCATATTTTAAAAGAGATGAAAGAGCATGGGGTGGAATACGCCGTCATGGAGGTCAGCTCACACGCCATCGATATGCGTCGAGTAGAACATGTATTATTCGACACCGTGATCTTCACCAATTTGACCCCGGAGCATCTCGATTATCACAAAAGCATGGAGCTTTATTTTGAAGCAAAAAAACGACTCTTCACCCAACTCCTTCCCAAGGGAAAAGGGGGAAAGCTCGCGATCCTCAACGCTGAAGATCGTTACGGCCTCAAGCTGGTCGACTCATTAAAGGAGCATCCGGTCTGGACTTACTCCACACATTCTCAGAGCAAATGGAATTTTTTCGTGCAAAATTGGGAATCAAGCCTGGAAGGAATGAAAGCAACGATCTCTGCGCCCGATGGACCATTAGAAATTTCTACCCGATTGATCGGAGCGTTCAATTTATCAAACATATTGGCTGCGATTGCGGCTGCCATTAGTTTTAAAATTCCCCACCAAGCCATTACGAAAGCGATTGAAAATTTTTCGGGAGTCCCTGGAAGACTAGAAAAGATTGAAAATCAAATGGGCTACCATATCCTCGTCGACTACGCTCATACTCCGGATGCTTTAAAAAATGTGCTCAAAACGATTAAAGCACTCGATCCGCCACGCATCATCACCGTTTTCGGCTGCGGCGGCGATCGAGACCGCTCCAAGCGTCCCATCATGGGGCGAGAGGTGGCTCGCCTTTCCAACGTTGCGATTGTCACCAATGATAATCCGAGAACAGAAGATCCAGACCAGATCGTTCAAGAGATCCTGCCAGGAATTGAAGAGGGGGGGATGAAGCAAGGACAAGATTGCTTCATCGAACTCGATCGAAAAAAAGCGATCGAACTAGCGATTCAAAA
>JBGTGJ010000180.1:0-1895 GCA_041746775.1 bacterium | reverse complement strand
GTCGGTATCGATGTCGTTTCCGTCATCGCATTCTTCATCCCCTTCGACTTTACCATTACCACATTCGATTATGTCGCAGGAGAGACAATCGGCGGCACAACCATCTCCATCGACGGTGTTACCGTCATCACAAAGCTCGACGCCGATGAAGAGATGACCATCGCCACACACATTGTTTTTACATTCTGTGGTGCAGGCATCACTATTACTTTCATTACCATCATCACATTCTTCGCCTATTTCCTTGATATTGTTTAAGCAAACTGGGGTAGGACAGGATTGATCCAGACAGTCTGCTTTAGCTTGGTTTCCCGTCAGGGAAATAAATCCCATTATTAGGAAACTGGCTAACACCGAAACGAAAGATAACCAGATTGTTTTGGTCCAACGATGCGGACAGTGAGAGTGCTCCATAATTTTTCTCCTTTGTTAAAAATTAATGATCCCCAATAGGAGGATCAGTTGGCGAAAGAATAATGAATGCCGACAAAGTGCGGAATGGGTGGAAAACTGGTTTTACGGTGGGGGCATTCCCCATTAGCTTTATTTTTTGGAAAGGAGAATGAGGATCGTCTATTAAAATTATTATTTTTTTTGGATCTGCTGTGAGGATTGTGATGACAATTAGATCCACACCCTTGCATGACGGTAGGCGATATCAGAGTGGTAAAAAATATATGTCTTAATCATTTTGTCTAGATAAAGATGGCAGTGAATCCTGATTTTTGATTGTCGATCGAAATAAGATATAGTGCGAGATCCGCCAAAAAATGGATCTCGCACAAAAAGATTCAGACTAAGTCAAAACGGCTGTACTCGATCTTCACTTTTGTTTTCTACGATGCGCTCTTCCGTATCCTCAGAAATATGCTTCGCTTCGGCATCCTTGAAAATTTTACGGGCACTGTCTCGTTTTTCCTTTTCATCATCAGTCGTGTGGACTGCGATGAGAATTTCCCCTGCTTTGAGATTTTTCTCGTACTCCTTCGCGACATATTCCGGGATTCCTAGACCGACTAAAGTACCGGTTAATCCTCCAACCAGTGCTCCAATCGCAGTACCGCTCAACGCAGCCATGATGGGGCCAGCGGCAATGAATGGGCCGATGCCTGGGATGGCGAGGCTGCCGATTCCGGCTAGCCAACCTAAGATACCGCCGATGACGCCACCGGTACTAGCGCCGGTAGCTGCCCCTTCAGGGGCCTTGGTATCTTTTTCATGGACCCAGCGTTTGTAGTCTTCTTTTTCGGGAAACAGGATCGAGACCTCTTGATTGGTAAATCCCGCTGATTGTAGTTGACTCAAAACTCGATCAGCTTGGGTATTATTTTGAACGGTGCATGATAGAATTTTAGGCATAACGTCCTCCTTCTCCATCTTTAATGATGAATGACTTCTAGTTGATTGATGACTTGTTTCACTCCGGCTACTGCTTTGGCTTTGGTATAAATCTGATCTTTTTCTTGGTTGGTTTTTACCGGTCCTCGAAGGGTGGTCACTCCATTCACCGTCATGATCTTGATGTTCTGAGCATTGACCGAAAGTGAGGAGTCCGATGTGATTGCTTTTCTAATTTCTTGAGTTAAATCTAGATCGGCTTGTTTATTGGATTGGTCTTCGGGGGTTAAAGGTCCCCCCTGAACATCACGAGTGTTGCGACCGGTATTATCGGGTGGATAATTCGAGGGTTTGGTTTCCGTATACCCCCAAACAGTCGGAGCGAGTAAGGCCGTTCCAAGTAACACTAATAAGATTGATTTTTTCATGATCTTCTCCTTTTTAAGATTCTACTGATCAGAAATCCTACTCCCAGTGAAAGCAACGTCATTTTGAGAGGGGATTTTCTGATGCTCGCTTTCATCTGTCTTCCCGCTTGCCGAACTTTTTCTTCCCCT
>JBGTGJ010000179.1:0-4776 GCA_041746775.1 bacterium | reverse complement strand
AGATATCTGGCCCAGCCAACAAGAGATTGATGAAGCAGTTCGCGCTTCGATGGAAACCTCGATGTTCCAAAAGAGTTACGGAGAGGTCTTTGATGGGGATGCTAATTGGAAGTCGCTTCAAGTCCCTACCGGGGATGTCTTTCAGTGGGATGAGTCCTCCACTTATGTCAAACATCCACCTTATTTTCTCAACATGCCCAAAGATCCCGTTCCACCCAAGGATATCCAAGGGGCCCGGGTACTCGCTTTGCTAGGAGATTCCGTCACAACCGATCATATTTCCCCCGCTGGTTCGATCGGAAAAAATACGCCGGCCGGAAAATATCTCATCTCTCTCGGTGTCGATTCCAAAGATTTTAACAGCTATGGCGCACGTCGTGGAAATCACGAAGTAATGATGCGCGGCACGTTTGCAAATATCCGTCTTAAAAATCTCCTCGCTCCAGAAACCGAAGGGGGAGTTACACTTCATCTTCCTGAAAAAACTCCAATGTCGATTTATGATGCAGCGATGAAGTACCAAGAAGAAAAAGTTCCGCTGCTCATCTTTGCCGGCAAAGAATACGGCACCGGCTCCTCCCGCGATTGGGCGGCGAAGGGGACGAATCTTCTCGGTGTTCGCGCCGTCATCGCCGAGAGCTTTGAGCGGATTCATCGCAGCAATTTAGTCGGAATGGGGGTTCTTCCATTGCAGTTTGAAGAAGGGGATAGTTGGCAGAAGTTGGGAATCAGCGGAGAAGAAATTTTTTCTATTGCAGGGATTTCGGCAGGGCTAAAACCGTTCCAAAAACTAACCATTCAGGCATCTGGCCCTCAGGGAGATAAATCGTTTTCAGTAGTTCTGCGGATCGATACTCCGGATGAGATCGAATATTATCGGCATGGCGGTATTTTGCAGTATGTTTTGAGACAGCTGTTGAAAAGTTAAGTTGACTCTCAAAATGATAATTTATTCAAATTGAGAATTAGGATCGCTCCATTCCTTGGCTATCTAATTGAAATAAATAGAAAATTTTAAAATCATTTTTGGCCAATCTTTTGCTAGCTCTACCTCTGAAGACACTTTTTAAGGAGGACCGAGTTATGTTCAAAAGAAAACAATACCTGCTGAAGGCTTTTTGTTTGGTGATGCTGGGGCTGGTGGGATGTTTTGGTGGTAAAGAATCAAGTAGAGAAGAGATTGTCCCATCCCCTCGTGAAACGATCGTTTCTGACCAACCTGTTCAACCTTCCGTCGCCGTTCCAGAAGCTCCCCCGTCTGGAATCAATCAAGACTCAGTGAATCGTAGCGCGAAGTTATTTAATATCAGTCCTCAAGCACTCCAGAGTGGCTTACAAAAATTTGGGATAACTAATTTTGGGCCAGGTAAGGTCAACCTTTCATCGGCTCAATCATGGGTCACCCTTTACGCAAATTTGGATCCTCGTATTCCATTGACGTTGCTCGAGGATAAGATTGCTTGGAATAATTTAGTCACTGCTCTCAACGCTGGAGAAATGATTCCTGCAAGAGAGGCCGCCAACACTCTGATTCGTCTCGGAATTGAATTGGATGATATGATCGCTCATAATTTTTCTACAGCAGGGGTGACTAACGTTCGACCGATCAGTTTTTTTGACAGTGATAAAATCGATGCCAAAACCGTGATGTCCTCTTTCATCAGCAAGGTGAATGAACCCGACCCGCTATCTCCTAATTCTTTGACGAGCCTACTTGGGATGATCTCTTATACTCGAGGTATCGTGATTGAAGAAAATGGGAGAGAATTACCCGTTTGGGTAGAAATGGGGGCGAAGCCAGGGGCTGATATTACCGTTCAATTGCCAAGTGCGACGACCCCGTTTAATTTGGTGGGTTGGGAAGCAAGCCCTGCGTTTATTGAGGGGATGCAAAATAGGTTGGCGACGTTGAATGCGCTGGTTGATGCCAAGCCGGAAGAAAAAATTCAGCGATTTTTTGCAGAGGGGACGGTCGCCGTTCTTAAAAGATTAAGTGGATCTATTCCGAGTCTCCAGATTGCTCCTCAGGTACCTCCAGTCATTAAATCTCCGTTTGACGGGATTCAGCCTCAAACTTCATTAGAAAATTCAGCACCTCTCCCTTCAAGCACGCCGGAACAAGGAACCACCAGTCCATTGATCAAGTTTCCACCACAGCCGACAATTAATCCACAAACGACCTTTCCTTTACCGACAACACTGCCACCACCACCGACGAATCCGACGCCTTAACGAAATTTTTCAACAAGAAAAGGGCACCTTCATGACAGAAGGTGCCCTTTCTTTTGGCCTTTTTCCTTGATTAAAGCCCATGATGCCGTTAACCATTCTCATCTTTATGGGCGTTATCGTTAAAAATTTATCCAAGAAATTTGAAACCAAAGATTCCTCATTCGCCGCGGTCAAAGGGGTAAATTTTGAAGTCGACGAAGGGGCATTGGTTGCTTTGTTGGGGCCGAGTGGATCGGGGAAAAGCACGATTCTCCGACTCATTGCCGGTTTAGAAAAACCAGACGCAGGGAAAATTTATTTGGGGGGAGAAGATGTCACCCATCTTTCTCCGCAGGATCGAGGGGTTGGTTTTGTCTTTCAAAATTATGCCTTGTTTAAACAGCGCACGGTTTTTGAAAATATCGCGTTTGGACTTGAAGTCCAAAAGGCCTCGAAAACTTTTATCCGCCAACGAGTCGAAGAATTATTAAAGCTATTAAGTCTAGAAGGTTTACAAGACCGCTATCCCCACCAACTCTCCGGTGGACAAAGACAGCGGGTCGCTTTGGCCCGTGCGTTGGCTTCTTCTCCCAAAGTACTTTTACTCGATGAACCGTTTGGAGCAATTGATGCGAAGATTCGTAAAGAGCTTCGCGAATGGATCCGCAAATTACACGACGAAGTTAAGGTGACCAGCATCTTCGTGACGCACGATCAAGAGGAGGCGTTGGAGATTTGTGACAAGATCTTTGTCATCAACCGTGGCCTCATCGAACAGGCAGGAGCACCCGAAGAGATCTATAAAACACCGGCAACTGAATTTGTCGCTGACTTTGTGGGGTTGATGAATATCCACGATGCCACGGTGCATGACGGAAAGTTACAGTTTGGGCCTTACATATTCCCCGTCAATGGAGATATGCAGGAGGGGGATCAGGTCAAAGTTTTTTTTAGACCACAAGATATCTATATCTCAGGGGCTTCACAGGCGTATGCGTTTCAAGGCAAAATCGTTCACCGTTCTTTTTTAGGAATCAACATCAAACTCGAAGTCGTATCTGAAAAGGGATTCCAATTTATTGCCATTATCCCCGAACATATTTTTTATCAGGAAAAACTCCACGAAGGGGCCGATGCATCTTTTCACATCGAAGAATTTCACTACGTCAATCTGAGGTTGGGGACAGAGATGAAGAAGTTGGATTATCCGGATTTCGAGATTTGAGGTTATTATTTCCCTTTAAATTTCGGAACCCGCTTCTCCACAAATGCCGAAACCCCCTCTTTAAAATCCTCACTCGTCGAAGCTCCCGCAATCTCCTCTTTTTCCAGTTCCAACTGATCTAACAAAGTTTGCTCAAAAGTCAGACGAAGAAGTTTTTTGATTCGAGAGATCGTGGAGGTGGGGCGCTGTGCGAGATTTTGTGCGAATCTTTGTAGTTCTTCTTCAAAATTTTCTTCACTCCAAACATGATTGACGATCCCAATCTGTTGCGCTTCGACGGCACTGAAAACCTTGCCGATAAAAAAGGCTTCGGTGGCTCGCTTGATTCCGATGATCCTTGGTAAAAAGTAAGAAGAGGAGGCATTCGGAGATAAAGCAATGTTGATAAAAGAGGGGGAAAAATTGGCGTTATGGGTAGCGACTAAAATGTCGCAAGCCAATGCCAAACCAAAGCCGGCAGCATAAGCTGGGCCGTCAATGGCGGCGATGACTGGTTTTGGGATTTCTGAAATCAACTTCACGATTTGATTAAGTGAGCTGCTGATTTTGCGAAACTCTTCATGACTCGTTTTGAGATGTTGATAAAAGTGTTTGAGATCTCCTCCCGCCGAAAAGGCTTTCCCCTTTCCTCGAATCACTACCACTCGGATTTTCCTATCGGCCGCTACCTCTTGAAGGGCCTGGATGAGCGAGCCGACTAAATCCAAATTGAGGGCATTTTTGGCTTTTGGTCGGTTGAGAAAAATCGTGCCAATGGGGCCCGATTTTTCAATATGAATCGCTTGGTTATTCATGGGGGGCTCTGCTATACTACAATTCTATATTTTTAAAACCCAAACTAGTCGGAGTCTTTAAATATGAAATTTTCTGTGGAAAGTCGACCTTCTTCCCAGTGGAGCGGGGATGTTTTTGTCATCCCTTTTATTGATGAAAAATTAAAAGTTCCCGCTAAGCCAGCTTTTTTCCCACGAGGTTTACAAGAAAATATCACCGGTCTTCTGACCAAAGAAAAATTTAAAGGAGAGGTCGGTGATGCCCGATTATTTTCGACCCATGGGAAAATGAAATTTGATTATGTGTTAGTCATGGGGGTTGGTTCTAGCAAAAAACTCGATTCTGAAAATCTGCGCAAGGCGGCGGCTCGTATGGCTCAGGCGGTGGAGCGTTTAAAGGGGAAAAAGGTAGTTTCTTTGTTGCCGCTACTTGAAGATAAAAAAAATTCAGCTGCACTTTTGGGGGAATGTCTCAGCGAGGGGGTGGTACTGGGGCTTTACAGTTTCGATCGCTATAAAAGTAAAAAGGAGAAAAACTCCAGCCTGCAAGAGATTCGGTATGTTCTC
>JBGTGJ010000178.1:0-6135 GCA_041746775.1 bacterium | reverse complement strand
AACCTCTTCTTGCAGTAGATCGAATAGCTCTTGGACCGCTTCAATTTTCTTAGGTCGAGTCAGATTCCTTACCAACTGTAACTGATTGACCTTTCCTGCTTGGTACTGAACCGAATCAACCAAATTTTTCATGATCAAAAGACCACGCCCACCACCCACATGATCTTCAGGAATTTTCTTCAATTGTTTTTCGAGCGAAAACCCTTTCCCCCGATCCGAGATCTGCATCGTGATTTTTTTTGGATTCGCCTCAAACGAGACTGTCACAGGGGCACGAGCCGAAGCCGCGCCATGCCGAAAGGCATTGCTGATCCCTTCCATCAACACTAACTTGAGATCGCGCAATAAATGGGGGGAAAGATTCGAAAAAGTGGAAACCTTCGTCAACTGTCGAAGCAATTGAGAAAGGGAGCGTTCTAACCCTTTTAATGAAACGATTTTTAATTTCTTTGTAAAATAATTTGGATTTTTCACTTTTTCTGAAAATCGCGAATCGCTTCTTCAAGATTGGAGTTTAAATCGAATACTTTATGGAGGCGCGTAATTTGAAAAATCGATCGAACTTCGTCATTCAGCCCTGACAACCTTAGCTTTCCCCCTTGCTCGTTGAGCGAGCGCATCAGCGAGATCATAATACCTAAGCCTGTGGAATCGATGAAGCGGACTTTGGATAGATCTACCACAAATTTTTTCGGTGCAGTTTCGCGATATTTAGCTAATGCCGATTTTAATTGAGCCGAATGCTCTGCATCGATCTCCCCTTCGAGTTCAACGACACAGATCTCTCCTAAATTTTTTCCATTAATTTTCACAACAAATCCTCCCTGCCGTTTTTTTTAAGATCTTCGACAATTCTTTTGACCTCCTGAACTCGACTCTTGGGTAAAATCAATAGTGCCTCTGGCGTATTGACCACCACACAATCATGAATCCCGAGCAGCGCGATCGGTTTGGAATGTCCCAGCACTAAATTACCTGAGGCATCCCAACAAAATACCTCATTTTCAAAATGATTATTCTGTGAATCCTTAGGAAGAGCTTTCTCAAAGCTCGTCAAACTTCCGACATCATCCCATCGAAAGGAAGCAGGAATCACAAAAACATTTTTAGCCTTTTCCATAATTCCATAATCGACGGACAGAGAAGGGATCTTGGAATAAACCGATTCAATAGAGCTCTGCCCCTCACTCCACTTGCCAAATTCGAGGGCGAGCTGAGGTTGAAGTTTTTTTAATTCTTCCAAAAAGGATTGAGCCTTCCAAACAAAAATTCCAGCATTCCAGAAAAAGTTCCCTTTCTTAAGATAACTCTCGGCCGTGGCAAGATCAGGTTTTTCGTGAAATTGTTGAGCGAGATAATATTCCTCTCCAGCTTTCGCACGCTTTTCACCTGTTTCAATATAACCAAACCCCGTCGCAGGAGTTGATGGTGGAATCCCTAAAGTCACCAAGGCAGAATATTTTTGAGCCAACTCGACCGCTAACTCCAAATCCTTGCAAAAAAGCGAATCGTCTTGCTGAGGAATAAAATGATCGGCTGGGGTCACCACCATCACGGCTTGCGGATCCTCCTCCACCAATCGGATCGCGGCCAATGCAATCGCCGGCAAGGTATTCTTCCCCTCAGGTTCAAGCCATCTTCGATTTTTTGTTAATTCAGGAAGTTGCTGAGTGATTTCTAAATCATGCTCCTGACCACAGGCGACACCGATATGCTCGATAGAAATGAGTTTTCTGAGACGATCGAAAGTTTGTTGAATCATCGAACGAGCAGAACCAATCTTTAAAAACTGTTTTGAAAGCTTTGAAGTCGACAAAGGCCAAAGCCGTGTCCCCTTTCCCCCCGCCAGTAAGACTCCATAGACATGTGGAATGGAGGAACTCATGAAGCCTCCCGCGCAATCCCAAATTTCCGAATTTTGCGATACAACGTTGCCTGCCCTACTTTGAGACAACGGGCCGCCTCGAGGACATTGCCGGAACATTTCTTTAAAGCATCTTCGATCGCATTTTTTTCCACCTGTTCCAGTGTAAAGATTTCATGATCCATTGCAAGAGTTTGCAGCGATTGTCCTTTGGAATAACCAATCGCGCGCGGAATGTTGTGAAAATGACTGGGAAGATGTTTAACCTTGACCTGACTATCGTTGCTCAAGACCAAAACTCGTTCGATCGTATTCTCCAGCTCACGAACATTTCCGGGCCAATTATAATTGATTAAAAGTTCCATCGCCTCAGGATGAAAATCGAGAAAGATCTTGTCGTTTTTTAAGCTATAAACATCCAAAAAGTGGCGAGCCAACAACGGAATATCTTCCCGTCGCTCGCGAAGCGGTGGAAGCGTAATCGGCACAACATTCAAGCGATAAAAAAGATCTTCGCGAAATCTCCCCTCCTGTATCTCCTTTTGCAAGTCACGATTGGTCGCAGCGATCACTCGCACATCGACCGAAACTTTATCAGTCCCCCCGACTCGGTAAAATCCTCGCTCTTGTAAAACTCTTAAAATTTTTACCTGTAAGGCAGGATCCATTTCCGAGATTTCATCCAAAAAAATCGTTCCGCCATTCGCACGCTCAAAACTACCAATATAACGACGATCGGCTCCAGTGTAGGATCCACGCTCATGTCCGAACAATTCATTTTCCAATAGTTCACGAGGAATGGCGCCACAATTGAGATCAATAAACTTGTGTTTTGGACGTCCACTCAGCAGATGGATCGCCTTGGCAACTAACTCTTTTCCGGTTCCTGATTCCCCTTGAATCAAAACAGTGGCATTGGTCTTAGCCACGGTCGTAATCAGCCGAAAACTTTCCTGCATCTGCTCGCTCTGCCCGACCATCCCCCAAAAGCTACTTTTGATTGTATTTTTCCGTTCACTCTGAAAAATCTTTTGGGTTAATTGATACATCTCTGAGGCGCGCCGCAGTTTCCCTTCTAATTCATCGAGTGAAGCAGGAAGAACAATAAAGTCGTTTACCTTTTCCTTCATAAAGTTAACGGCGGTGGTGACATCGCTCATCGGGACCATAATAAAAATCGGCAACCCTTCGTCAAAGATACGCAGCTCTTGCACGATACTCAAATGCTCGACTGCTGGATTGAAATTAAGATTGAATAAAATCAGATCGGGGGTCTGCTGTGAAGCAGCCTGACACAACTCATTCAAACTAGCAGTGCGAAGACTAAACCCACGCTTGGTCAACTCTTCAAAGAGTGAAGGGCTGAAGGAATTTTTCTCATCGTAGACTAAGACAGACAGGTTTTGCATAGCAGACTATTCCTTTTTGAATTCCGAGGTATTGATATCGTATTTTTTAATAATCTTTTTTAAATTACTTCGATCGATCTTGGCATGATTGCTGGCGAGCGAGATATTCCCTTTGGTTTCTTTGAGCAGGTGGTGCAGATAAGATTGATGAAACGCCGTTAACGCGCGATTTTTTGCATCTTTGTAACAATACTCGGAAAAATGATTCTCTTCCTGCTCATTAAAGTGAAAAGTTTTGGAATAGAGATAAGCAGGAAGATCCTTAATTTGGATCGTCTCCCCTCGCGCAAACACCATCGATCGTTCCATCACATTTTCAAGTTCACGGACATTGCCAATCCACGCATAGGATTGAAGGACTTGCATCGCTTCGAGGGAAATCTCTCGGACATTTTTTTCCAACTTTTGATTATATTTGGCGAGAAAATGATACGTCAATAATGGAATATCCTGACGACGATCGCGCAGTGGAGAGAGATGAATTCCAATAACATGCAGTCGATAATAAAGATCTTCTCGAAAAGTTTTGGCATGGATCAATTGTTTGAGATTTTTATTCGTCGCCGCAATGATTCGAACATCGGTATGTCGCAGGGTACTGTCCCCAACACGGCGGAACTCCCCTTCTTGAAGAATGCGAAGTAATTTGACCTGAAAATTAAGACTGATTTCCCCAATCTCATCCAAAAACAAGGTGCCATCAT
The DNA here is from genome assembly GCA_041746775.1 of bacterium. GTDB lineage: Bacteria > UBA10199 > UBA10199 > DSSB01 > DSSB01 > JBGTGJ01. The sequence goes on along the minus strand of JBGTGJ010000178.1, from coordinate 2,158 downwards.
TCGCCTCTTCAAAGAGTCCCCGTTTGTCGTAGACCGCTCCGGTAAAGGCCCCTTTGGTATGCCCAAACAGTTCACTTTCTAACAACCCTTCGGGAATCGCCGCACAGTTCACCACCAAAAACGGTTTGTGCGCTCGTTGCGAAGTGCGGTGGATCGCTTTAGCCACCATCTCTTTCCCTGTTCCCGATTCTCCTTCGATCAAAACAGAAGAAGAGGAGTCACGGATCGAGTTAATCAAGCTGTAAAGTTCTTGCATCGAAGAGCTACTCCCCAACAACCCTTGAAAGACATCAAGCGGCTCCTGATTTTTTTCAAGCTCTTGGACTTTTTTAGCCAACCGATATTTCTCAATCGCATTGTTGACCGTCACCATCGCTCGATCGAGCGGTTCCAAAGGCTTGGTAAGATAATCGTAAGCCCCCATTTTGAGCGCCTTGACGGCGCTTTCTACGGTTCCATCCCCGGTGATTAACACCACTTCCGTGAGCGGTTTGGAGGATTTGATATATTCGAGAACTTGGAAACCAGAGTAGGAAGGAAGATTGATATCAAGCAGCACACACTCCACCTCATTTTTTCCTATGAGATCGATCGCCTCATACCCGCTTTTGACACCAACGCAGCTCAGCCTCTCTTTTCGTGCGAGCCGTTCGAAAAGCTTCAAAATACTTTCTTCATCATCCACAATGAGCAATGAAATAGATTTCAGCATAATCAACTCAAGATTGTCTTATCCAACTGACGTCTTTTAATTTTTTCTACTAGAGTGGTTCGATTCAACTTCAATAAAGTTGCAGCCTTATTTTTATTCCACGATGCCTTTTCTAAAGCACGAATGATCAACTCGTTCTCAAAATCGCTGACCACATTTTTAAACGAAATTCCTTGGTCAGGGATCATCACGGGATTAAAAACGTTGCCACTAAAAGAGGCTAACTTGTCCGGAAGATCCAATGGCTCTACCAAAGATCCCGACCGCAGAATCACCAGTCTTTCAATAACGTTTTCAAGCTCTCGAACATTTCCCGGCCACGAATATTGCAATAAAACCTTCATCGTCCCTTCACTGATTTGTGGCAGAGGTTTGTGATTTTCTTTGGCATAATCTTTAAGAAAGTGATCGATTAATAGCGCGATGTCCCCTTTTCGTTCTCGGAGTGAAGGGACCTTGATCGGTATGACATTGAGTCGATAGAACAGATCTTCACGAAAGTGTTTCTCTTTAACCGCTTTTTCTAAATTTCGATTGGTCGCCGCAATAATCCGAACATCCGACTCCACACTTCGCCCCGACCCAACCGGTTCAAATTTTCTCTCCTGAAGGACACGCAATAATTTGACCTGCAACTTAGGACTCATCTCACCGATTTCATCGAGGAATAGCGTTCCTCCATCGGCCATTTCAAACCGTCCACTGCGTGAAACAACCGCGCCAGTAAACGCCCCTTTGACATGACCAAAGAGTTCACTCTCCAAAAGATCTTCGGGGATTGCGGCGCAATTGACAGGTACCAACGGCCGATTCGCTCGGCGACAATTGTAGTGGATCGCCTTGGCAATCAGCTCTTTCCCGGTTCCTGATTCTCCTAGGATAAGAATCGTGGAATCGGTGTCGGATACTTTTTCAATAAGGTCGAAAATGAATTTCATCTCTTCCGAACTTCCGATCATCTGTTCAAAACCGTACTTGGAATGGAGTTGTTTTTTTAAGATCAGGTTTTCTTCCTTCGCCTGTTGATGCTCCAACGCCTTTTCAACGAGATTCTGCAGATCTTCGAACTGAAACGGTTTGGTCACGTAATGAAACGCCCCCTCCTTGGTTGCTTCGATGGCCGAATCGATACTTCCATAACCGGTCATGATAATGCTGGAGGCACGAGGGTGAAATTTTTTGATTTTTTTCAAGAGCTCAATCCCGTTCCCCTCTTTGAAACGAAGGTCGAGTAGCGCCAGATCGATGCTACCATTTTCAATCATCCGCTGCGCTTTTTCAAAAGTGTCGGCCAACACCACGTCATATCCTTTTCGAGATAAGAATCTCTCGAGTGCACCTAAAAGTGACGCCTCATCATCGGCGATGAGAATTTGAGCCTTCATGAATTTTCTCCTTTCGGAATTAAGACCCTCAACGCACACCCCTTTTTCGGTTCACTTCTTA
>JBGTGJ010000177.1:0-8275 GCA_041746775.1 bacterium | reverse complement strand
GACCACACTGGATGCTTTGACATCATGAAAGAGATCGGAATGATCTACCACCTTCAGGTGAGCTCTCCCATATTCCCGTTTAGAACTGGGATGGACCTTCCCACCTAGGTGATGAGCTAAGAGTTGAAGGCCATAGCAAATCCCGAGTACCGGAACTCCCAAATCAAGCAAGCCAAGATCTAACTGCGGCGCCCCGGGCTGCAACACGCTGGCAGGACCACCCGAAAGAATGATCGCTTGAGGAGCAAACTCACGAATTTTTTCGATAGGGAAATTAAACGGATGAATCTCGGAATAAACATGATGCTCGCGAATTCGGCGTGCAATCAGTTGTGTGTATTGGGAACCATAGTCGAGGATGAGAACTTTATGCATTCTTGCTAATCCAAATGATAATTTGGCGCTTCCTTCGTAATCACTACATCGTGAACGTGAGATTCTTTGAGACCAGAACTTGTAATTTGAATAAACTGAGCTTTTTCTTGTAAATCACGAATCGATTTGGAGCCTGTATAACCCATTCCAGAACGCAATCCGCCAATTAACTGATAGATATTTTCTGCGAGTGGTCCTCGAGATGGCACCATTCCCTCAATTCCTTCAGGGACAAATTTTCCGCTCTGTTTATTTTCGGTTTGAAAATAACGATCACTGCTCCCTTGCAGCATCGCACTGACCGAGCCCATTCCACGATAAACCTTAAAACTACGCCCTTGATAAAGGACTAACTCTCCTGGTGATTCATCAGTCCCCGCAAACAGGCTTCCGATCATCACGGTGGAAGCTCCCGCGGCAATCGCTTTGGTGATATCACCGCTGTATTTGATCCCCCCATCGGCAATCAGAGGGATATTCAATTTTTTCGCAGCACGAGCACATTGCAGAATCGCACTAAATTGCGGCATCCCCACTCCCGCCACCATACGGGTGGTGCAAATACTCCCCGGCCCCATCCCCACCTTGACGCCATCCGCCCCTGCTTCTGCCAAATCACGAACCGCCTCTTCAGTGGCAATGTTTCCAGCGATGAGTGAAATGTTTGGAAAAGTTTTTTTGACCAACTTCACCGTTTCGAGCACCGCCTTGGTATGACCATGAGCGGTATCAATCGCAAGCAGATCGACTCCCACTTTAATGAGCGCTTCGGCCCGTTGTAATCCCTCTTCACCAATCCCAATAGCGGCACCGACGAGAAGTCTTCCCATCGGATCTTTGACTGCGTTCGGATTTTTTTCGGTCTTCTCAATGTCTTTGATGGTGATCAAACCTTTGAGGTTTCCTTGGCTATCCACCACCGGCAATTTTTCAATTCGATTTTTTTGCAGAATTTCTTTGGCTTGTTCGGAAGTAACTTTTTCAGGGACCGTCACTACTTTTTTGGTCATCACTTGCGAAACTGGCTGGTCGAGATTTTTTTCAAAACGGAGATCGCGGTTGGTGAGAATCCCAACCAATTTGGAACCTTCGGTGATCGGTACCCCTGAAATGTTGTATTGATCCATTACCTGGATCACCCGACTCAATTTATCATTAGGAGAAAGAGTAATCGGATTGAGGATCATTCCGCTTTCGGATTTTTTGACTTTTTCAACTTCAAGCGCCTGCTCTGAGATTGAAAGATTTTTGTGAATAATCCCTATCCCCCCTTTTTGCGCCATCACAATGGCGGTACTTGCCATGGTGACGGAATCCATCGCGGCGCTGACGAGGGGAATATTCAGCTCAATCTCACGGGTCAGTCGAGTCTTGGTATCACAGTCTTTGGGGAGGATTTCGCTCTTCGCAGGAGTGAGCAGAACGTCATCAAAAGTGAGGGTAAGTTCGATCTTTTTGTCCGACATGGAGAGGCTTTAATGGAACTAGGTAGGATAGGTCAATAGTTTTTGCTTTATTTAGTTTGCATTAAAGACCGGATTTTAAGGCGTAAGGCATTCAATTTGATGAATCCTTCTGCATCCTTTTGATTATAGACTGTGTCTTTCTCAAAAGTGGCGAAGTCTTCACTAAACAATGAATTGGGAGATTTTCTTCCCAGAACCGTTACGTTTCCTTTGTAAAGTTTCAGGCGAACCACTCCACTCACTTGTTGTTGAGTTTCGTCAATCAACCCTTGGAGCAGTTCTCTTTCAGGCGCAAACCAGAAACCATTGTAGATCTGGGCAGCATAAGTTGGAATCAGGGAATCGCGAATCTTGAGGACCTCACGATCGAGCGTAATCGATTCGATCGCGCGATGGGCGATGTGGAGGATCGTTCCACCGGGTGTCTCATAGACTCCGCGGCTTTTCATTCCAACAAAACGATTCTCGACCAAATCAACTCGGCCGATGCCGTTCTCTCCACCCAATTCGTTAAGTTTGGCAAGGAGTGCGGCTGGAGAAAGTTTTTTTCCATCCACGGCAACCGGATTTCCTTTTTCATACTCCACTTCAATCTCAGTAGGGTTATCGGGAGCAGCTTCAGGACTTTTACTTAGAAGGAACATATCCTCGGGAGGCGCATTCCATGGATCTTCTAAAATTCCTCCTTCAAAACTGATGTGAAGTAGATTGCGATCAGAACTATACGGTTTGGCCTTTGAGACTGGCACGGGAATCCCGTGCTTTTCGGCGTATTGAATCAGATCAGTACGAGATTTAAATTCCCACTCCCGCCACGGTGCAATTACTTGAATACCAGGTTGCAATGCATAAAAAGTTAACTCGAACCGAACCTGATCATTCCCCTTCCCCGTCGCCCCATGACTGACCGCATCCGCTTTTTCTTTTTGCGCAATCTCGATCTGCTTTTTGGCAATGAGCGGTCGGGCGATGGAAGTTCCCAACAAATAGGATCCTTCATAAACCGCATTGGCTCGGAGCATCGGAAAAACGAAATCGCGAACAAACTCTTCCTTCAAATCCTCAATATAAATCTTGCTAGCACCGGTCTTGATCGCTTTCTCTTTTAACGGAGTTAACTCCTCCCCTTGTCCCAAATCAGCCGCAAAGGCGACCACTTCGCATTGATAATTTTCGATCAACCAACGGATGATGATGGAAGTGTCGAGACCGCCCGAGTAAGCTAGCACTACTTTTTTAATTTTTTGGGACATTAGAAACTCCTTCAAATCGAACATCGAATTTCGAACATCGAACATCGTTTTCTTTTTTGAATTTTTCGATGTTCGATGTTCGAAATTCGATATTCGGCCTTTTACAACAATATTTTCAAAATCGCTTTTTGCACATGCAACCGATTCTCCGCCTCTTCCCAGACATAAGAATTGGGACCATCCATCACTTCATTGGTAATCTCTTCTTCGCGATGTGCCGGGAGACAATGCAGTACCATCAGATCCGGATTAGCGTGAGAAACCAAGGCTCGATTGACTTGGAAGGGATGAAACAACTCCCGTTTCTTGGGATCTTCCTGCTGCCCCATCGAAAACCAGGTGTCGGTGTTGATGACATCGGCACTCTTCACCGCTTCGATCGGGTTGGTCATCACTTGGATATTGGAATACTTAGTAATCTGATTCAGAATCCTCCCACTCGGGCCATAACCTGGAGGGGATGCGACATTGAGATCAAAACCAAAAATAATCGCCGCATTGATCCAGCTATTGGCAATGTTATTTCCGTCTCCGACATAAGCGATTTTGAGTTTTTTTAAATCTCTTTTGACTTCGAGAATGGTCAGAAGATCGGCTAGGATTTGCACCGGATGAAATAAATCGGTCAACCCATTGATGATAGGAACCGAAGAAACCGAAGCCATCTTTTCTAAAGCTACTTGCGAATAGGTTCGGACCATGATTCCATCGAGGTATCGAGATAGTACCCGCGCCGTATCTTCATAGGTCTCTCCCCTCCCAAGCTGACTGTCGGAAGAAGAAATCGCAATCGCATTTCCACCCAGCTGTAACATGGCTGCTTCAAAGGAGACTCGAGTTCGAGTCGAGGCCTTCTCAAACACCATTCCGAGAATTTTTCCCTGTAGGCTTTTATCCTTTTTCCCTTTTTTATGTTTCTTTTTTAAATCCGCAGCAAGATTGAGCAGATCGTTCAGCTCTTTGGCGGTGTAATCAAGGAGAGTCAGAAAATGTCTTGGTGGCTTTTTCATGAAATAAATGTTGATTTTTAGGCAAAATCTTCAAAAAGCTTATCCATGATTTGAATCGCTTCATCAATTTCTTTTTGTTTCACAATCAATGGGGGAAGAATTCTTAAGGTTTTTTCCTGAGGGCTGTTGAGAATCAACCCTGCTTGCAACCCCTTTTCAACGATCGCTTTTCCAGGAATGGAAAGATCGATCCCAATCATTAAACCTTGGCCTCGAACCTCTTCAATAAAAGAATGCTTTTTCTTCAACTGGTGCAACTGATTCAAAAAATATTTCCCCATCTCTTCAACATTTTCCAAAAAATGATTCTGCAGTAAAATCTGGAGGAACGCTTTAGCGGCGGCACAAGCTAGAAAATTTCCACCGAAAGTGGAGGCATGAGATCCTGGCACAAAAGCATTGGCAACCTCATCGGATGCCAAGCAGGCACCGATCGGAAAACCAGCTCCTAACGATTTAGCCACCGTGAGGATATCCGGAGCTACTTTGACATGTTCATAAGCAAACAGCTTCCCTGTCCTCCCCATTCCAGTTTGCACTTCATCATAAATCAGCAAAGCCTGATGTTTTTGGCAAAGCTGACGAACACCCGCGAGATAATCGGAAGAAGGGATACGAACTCCCCCCTCCCCCTGAATCGGTTCGACCATCACGGCACAGGTCTTGTCGTTCATCGCTTTTTCAAGAAAATGAAGATCATCGAATGGAACATGGGAAAAACCCTCAGGAAGCGGCTCAAACCCTTTCTTGACCTTCTCCTGGCCGGTCGCCGCAATCATCGCAAGGGTTCGGCCATGAAAACTATTTTGCATCGTGATAATTTCAAAACACCCATCCCCTTTTTTCTTCTTCTGATACACCCTCGCCAACTTCACCGCCGCCTCATTCGCCTCGGCACCACTGTTGCAAAAGAAAACTTTATCGGCGAAAGAGTGATCGCAAAGCAGTTGGCCGATTTCAGCTTGAGCCTGAATATAGAAAAGGTTGGAGGTGTGAACGATCTGATTAGCCTGCTCAGAAATTGCCTTCACAAAAGCGGGGTGGCAATGCCCTAACCCATCGACTGCAATTCCGGTGAGAAAATCCAAATATTTCTTCCCCTCGGCATCCCAAAGGTAGCAACCTTCTCCGCGAACAAAGGCGATCGGATGTCGGCCATAAGTATTCATAATGTATTTTTGCGTTAACGAAATAATTTCTGGAGTATTCATCTTAGACTTACTCTTACTTTTCACTCTTCACATTCTTTTTCACTTTGTCTCGCTTCAAAACGGTTCCCACCCCTTTATCGGTAAAAACTTCCAAGAGCACGGCATGCTGAACTCTTCCATCAATAATATGTGTGGAATGAACTCCACTTTGGAGCGCTTGAACACAACATTTCACTTTGGGAATCATCCCGCCTGTAATTACTCCATCGGCAATTAGCTTTTCGGCATCCTTTAAAAACAGCTCGCTCATCAGATTCCCTTCAGGATCCAAAACTCCCATCACGTCAGTCAGAAGGATCAACTTCTCCGCTTGAAGCGCCGAGGCAATCCCGGAGGCAACAAGGTCGGCATTGATGTTGAGTGCCTCACCCGTATCACTCACTCCCACCGGAGCAATGACCGGGATAAAATTATCTTTTTCGAGGAGATGGAGGATATCGGTATTCACTCCCTTTACATTACCAACTCTTCCTAAGTCTATAATTTCATGGGTATTTTTATCAAAAGTCACTTTCTCAGGTGCCAGCTTTTTCGCCTTGAGCAGTGAACCATCCTTTCCCGAAAGTCCGATCGCATTTCCCCCGTGCTGATTGATGAGGCCGACGATTTCTTTGTTCACCTTTCCCACTAATACCATCTCCACCACATCCATCGTCGCTTCATCGGTGATACGAATCCCATTGTGAAACTTCGATTCGATCCCCATCTGCTTCAAAACAGAACCGATCTGCGGTCCACCGCCGTGCACCACAACCGGAATCATCCCAATCAAGCGCATCATAATAATGTCTTTAGCAAAACTTTCTTTGAGCGCTTCATCAACCATCGCGTTGCCACCGTATTTAATGACAATCACCTTGCCATAAAAACGACGAATGTAAGGGAGCGCCTCTGTGAGGGCCGAGGCACGATGGATAAGTTTATCTATATCGGTGCGTATCGCTTTAAAGTTGGTTGGTTTATTCATTTTTCAATCCGCGTTCCGAATTCCGCATTCCAAATTTTTTCCTAGAGGATATATCGACTCAAATCCTGATCCTTCACCAAATCGGTTAACTTCTCTTTCACATAATCAGAATCAATCGAAAGCTTCGCCCCTTTTTTATCGGGAGCTTCGAAACTGATTTCATCCAAGACTCTTTCCATGACGGTATGAAGCCTTCTCGCTCCGATATTTTCAGTACGCTCATTGACGATCGCGGAAAACTCAGCGATCTCTTTGAGACCATCCGGAGTAAAAATCAGCTTCACCTCTTCCGTCTGCAACAATGCCTCATATTGTTTCATCAGGGAATTCGCAGGCTCTTGCAAAATTCTTAAAAAATCTTCCTTGGTCAACGACTCCAGCTCGACACGGATGGGGAATCTCCCTTGGAGTTCCGGGATGAGATCACTCGGTTTAGAAACATGAAAGGCACCTGCCGCAATAAATAAAATATGATCGGTACGAACCATTCCGTACTTAGTTTGAACATTACTCCCCTCAACGATCGGAAGAATGTCGCGCTGCACCCCTTCTCGGGAAACATCAGGGCCGTGTGAGGATTCTCTCCCGGCAATCTTGTCGATCTCATCGAGAAAGACGATCCCGTTTTCTTCCACTCGACTCACCGCCAACTTCACCACCGAATCCATATCAATCAATTTCGCTGCCTCTTCTTGTGCCAAAAACTTAAGGGCCTCAGGGACCTTCATCCGGGATTTTTTTCGGCCGCCTCGAGGAAAGATATTCGACATCATCTCTTTGATGTTCATCCCTAGCTCTTCGATGTTGGGACCACTCACTACCTCCACCATCGGCATAAAGGAGGCTGGGGCCGCTTCGAGTTCAACACTGCGGTTATTAAGTTTTCCGGCTCGCAGCATTTCTCTTAGTTTTTCCCGAGTATTGACGGGGGGGGCCGCAGGAGTCGACAAAGCTTCGTCCGTTGTGGGCTCTACCGCCGGCTTGGCTGGTGTGGTGACAGGAGGCAGCAACATATCCAACAGCTTTTCTTCAGCTAGCTCTTCCGCTTTTGCCTGAACTTTTACCTTTTCTTCCTCTTTCACCATGTTGACCGATGTCTCCGTCAATTCACGAATCATCGACTCCACATCTTTACCAACGTACCCCACTTCGGTAAATTTGCTCGCTTCAACTTTAATAAAAGGGGCATTGGCTAATTTGGCCAAACGGCGCGCGATCTCGGTTTTACCGACGCCGGTCGGACCAATCATGATGATATTTTTAGGAGCAATCTCATCGCGCAAATCTTCTGGAACATTCTGGCGGCGCCAACGATTTCGCAAAGCGATCGCCACCGCACGCTTCGCGGCGTTTTGACCGATAATGTAGCGATCCAGCTCAGAAACTATTTCGCGTGGTGTAAAATTAATTGATTTCATCAAACTTCTTCCAAAGTAATATTTTGATTCGTATAGATACAGATTTCTCCGGCAATCTTCATTGCTTCTAAAGCAATCTCTTTCGCACTCATTTTGGTATTTTTCACTAAAGCTCTCGCCGCCGCTAGAGCAAAAGGGCCACCTGAGCCGATCGCTGCAACACCATCATCAGGTTCAATCACATCTCCATTTCCAGAAATCGTAAAGGTTTTCTCTTGATTGGCGACGATTAACAGAGCTTCTAATCTGCGCAAGATCCGATCGGTTCTCCAATCCTTGGCCAATTCGACCGCCGCACGTGTGATGTTGCCATTGAACTGTTCTAGCTTTGCTTCAAACTTTTCAAAAAGTGTAAAGGCATCCGCGGTTGAACCGGCAAACCCCGCAATCACTTTCCCTTCTTTAATGCGACGAACTTTTTTTGCCCCTGCCTTCATTATCGTATTATGGAAAGAAACTTGCCCATCGCCGGCGAGAGCGACTTTGTCATCGCGGCGAACGGCGAGAATAGTAGTGCCATGAATTTTTGTATCCAAGATTAAACTCCTTACACTCACACTCGTTCCCACGGTCTC
>JBGTGJ010000176.1:0-4049 GCA_041746775.1 bacterium | reverse complement strand
TTCTTGGGATTTCGGATGCTATCTGATGTATAGAATTTCTAACCTTCTGCATAACGGGGTTTTCCGTAATATAATTTCCGCTCTTAAATTCGTCTTTTCCAGACTCAAACCCCGCAGAGAGAAGAATCTTTTTGATGGGTTCTTCTAGGTCCTGTTCGGAAATAATAAACGCAGTAGCTATAAATCCCAGGTTATCATAAATGCTTTCATCCACGTAAAGGGTCAGTTCTTTCTGTTGTCCACTCGTCGGTTTTGATGATGGCATGGAGGATATCTTAATTTGTAAAGGCTTAGGATTCTGTGAGCACAAGCAAGCCCGGTGACGGAGAATCAATAATCAGTCGTTTCAACCTACCTGTTTCTTCGCCCGACTCCTTTTCTATTTCTACGTCTTCTCCTTACTCTCGACATCCCACATATCCCTATAAGCATAGACATAGAAGGCTCGCCCCAGGATCTATTTCGAAGTAATACAGACTAAGTTTATAAAGTAAGAACACCTTCGACTCAAAGGCGAAACCAAGAAGGCAAGAGGTATGAATACGAGGGGCATCTAGAAAAACCATCTAGATCAAAAGACAGGCAAGGCTCTTTCTGCGGGTTACTCAATACTCTTTCGTGTATCGTACATCGTGGATAAGAAAATTTTCCTATCGCAAAATTTGTGGAGGCGGCGGGAATCGAACCCGCGTCCGAAGAACTTTGATGATGGCTTCTACAGGCTTAGTCGGTAATTTGGTGTTTCATTCAGGTTGCTCCTACCAACAAGATCTTCCTAAACTAGCCTAAGAGAGTTTCGCTTGCGCCGTCTTAAGCGCCGACGCTTGCTATCCCACTTAATGACGCCCTGATCTCACCCATGGGAGAAGCGAGGAGGACGGCTTCAGCTAAGCTTATTAGGCCGCTAAAGCATAGCCAGCATCAACATTCGCTTTCGCGAAATTGACGTGGACCACATTGCTTTTGGCAATTGTGTTTTTGCATAGTTTTTACCGGGTCCATACTCCCGAGCCTGCCACACATCACCGCCGAATCCCCGTCGAATCCAATTCGCCCCCGGAATTCGAATATCGAATGTCGAACATCGAATATCGTGGAATTTTTCTACCTTGTCATCCCAGTTGTTTTTAGCTGGGATCCATTTTCTATATTAAATGCACCCTTCCAAAAAAATAAGGAAAAACTTTCACATTTAAAATGGATTCCAGCTTAAAACTTGCTGGAATGACAATAAAAGGTCTTCACAAAGACTAACGCAATTTGACCTTCGTCATTCGCTTTAATTCACGATCTGATTCGCGGCGTTTGATCGTTTCTCGTTTATCAAAGAGCTTCTTTCCTTTGGCCAAGCCTAACTCCACTTTCGCCTTTCCTGCTTTAAAATATAAGCTTAACGGAACCAAGGTCAACCCCTTCTCTTGCAACTGTCCCAGCAAGCGATCGATTTGATGACGATGCATCAATATTTTTCTGGGTCGAGTCGGTTCGTGATTAAATTGATTGGCAGCAGGATAGTGGGCGATGTGGGCGCTGAGTAACCACAGTTCTCTATTTTTTACCTCGGCATAACTATCCGCCAAGTTCCCCTTTCCATCGCGAAGTGACTTCACTTCGGACCCCACTAACATCAGACCCGCCTCAAACTTTTCTAGAATGTGGTAATGAAATTTTGCCTTACGATTTTCGCAGATGAATTTTTGACCCATGGCTCCCGCTATTTCCCATTGCGGACAATGAGGATCGCCCCTGGCAGGATTTTAGGGCTCTTAAGTCCATTGAGTTTTTGCAGCTCTTTGGTGGTGGTGGCGTGCTGCTGAGCGATGGTGGCAAGATTATCTCCTGGTTTCACCTTATATTTTACCACGGCAGGAGAATTGCTTTTCACGGCAAGAGTGGTTCCAGCCATTAATCCGTTTCTTAGCTTGGGTTGATTCCAGGTCTTAAGGTCTTTCACCGAGACACCATATCGTGAAGCAACGGTCCCTAATGTCTCCCCCTTTTTTACCTTGTGAGAGGAAGGAGCCGCAACCTTCTTGGGTACCTGTTTTTTCACGACAGGGGTTTCAGCCTTGGTATCTTCAACCGCTAAATCATCCGTTTTAACATGAAGCCCTTGTACCGCATTTTTGAGTTGTTGATCGGTGGGAGAACTAGGGACTTCGTTGATGGCAACGACATCGTCAGGCTTGCCTTGAAATCCAAGTGGAGTGCCAGCGGCCAGATCACTCTTCTCAGACCTGATAGGAGCAGAATCCAAATCACTTTTCGCTACTTCGAGCTCCTGCTTCGCTTCAGACTCATACAGGTCATCGGTTAAATCAGAACGAACCGGTATGCTTTTTTCAGGCGCTTCAATAAGATCAGTTGGCTCAGGGGTTGGAGTATCAGCCACTGCGATTAACTTTTCTTCTTTTTGTTTTTTCTTCCCCTTCTTGCCCTTAATCGACTCTTCGGGTCTTTGCTTCTCTAACTCAGCGACTTGAATTCCAAACCGCCCCTTGGCGGCATGCGCCGCGGCATCATCACTCAGCGAATCAGCCTTCGCCACACTACGGTTTTTTGGAATCATCAAACGATCGCCGGGTGAAACATGATAGCTTGCGACGGTGAATGTCTGTTTTTTGATTTTATATTTCCCTCTTCGACCATAGACCTTCGCTTTTTTGGTTTGTTTGTGATGAGACACTTGAACATCATCAGGATTGGCTTTGGCAATTTCGTTTTCAGAAGTATCAAATCGATTGGCAATTTCGCGAAGCGAATCCCCTTTCTCGACCATATATTCGGTAGAACGAAGCCGTTCGGCAGGGCTAAGCGCGGCATAACGTTTGACAAAGTTAGATTTCGTCCCCCGTGGAATCTTCAGCATATATCCCGTGATTTGCGGAGGGGTCATATCTCGTAATAATTCGGAATTAAGCAGACGGATCAGATTAGGATCAACCCCAGCACATGCCGCTGCCACCTCGAGGTCGGTGGCCGAACTCATCTTGACCCGCTCGTAGTCGATCGGGATTTGATACTCAATATTTCTAAATCCATACTTGCTAGGGTTTTTCGCCACAGTCGCCGCTGCTAAAATCTTAGGAACATAATCCTTCGTCTCTTGGCGAAGATAAGACCCTTCCGCCATATCCCAAAAATTGGTTCCATGACGCCTAATCGCATTTCGGACCTTGCCGGCCCCTGCATTGTAAGCGGCGAATGCTAGATACCAATCACCAAACTCATTGTGTAAATCGCGAAGATGTTGAGCCGCAGCATGGGTTGATTTTTCGACGTCACGGCGATCATCGATGAAATAATCCGAATTTAATCCGTACATCGCCCCCGTTGATTTGATAAATTGCCAAGGCCCAACGGCGGAAGCCCAACTATTAGCGCGCGTGTTAAAACCACTTTCGATCATGCTGAGATAAACAAGATCATTAGGAACATGGTACTGCTTCAGCACGGTATGCATGTATGGGATAAATCGGCCCGATCGAGAAAGATATCGTTCAAAATGCCCTCTCCCTCTCCCGGTGAAGTAATCGATCCATTTTTGCACACGCTCATTGTAGGTCATCGGAATATCAAACTTCCCCCCTTCTTGAACCTCTTTGCGATAAGAAACACCGCTTCCCTTTTTGTGCCCTAAGGAGGAATAAATGATATCTTCGAGTGTTTGATTATCTTCGGTATCGGTGATCGGATTTTCTGCGACGGAACCTTTTTTGGAGTGTTGAGCCTTGGTATGCTTCTGCGGAGAACCACATCCCAACCCCAGAATAGCTAGCGCAAAAACTAAGCAGCTTACCTTCTTCATGTTTCCCCTTTGTCAATGAAGAGAATCCCAACGCCGAACATCTGTATTGGGCTTCAATAAATTGTAGTAACTTTATGAAAAAATAAAACCCACTTTTCCTCGAAAATCACTTTTTTGCGAAATAAATGTGGGAGAGTTTGGAATATACCTACTTCTATTTTCAAGTGTCAAATTTTTTACCGTTTCGGTAACGAATTATGACAATCCCCCTCGTCCCTTTTTCATAACTGGTCAGAATTAC
>JBGTGJ010000175.1:0-12705 GCA_041746775.1 bacterium | reverse complement strand
AAGAAGACCTTGGAATCGAGCAGCTTGACTTGTCCCTCTTCTCCCACTTCCGGCATGATGATATGACGGTTGTAACGTTCGAGTTTTTCTGAGTTGAGAAAAGTTTTCTTCGAAGTGGGGCGATTTTCCTTGGCCCATTGAGTGTATCCACCGATCAAAGAATGAACTTTTTGATACCCCAGATTTTTCAGCGATTGAGCTGCCAATGCCGAGCGGGTGCCACCTGCACAGTAGGCGACGATCTCTTGATTTCGGTCAGGGATGGCGTCCTCGACCTTTAATTCGAGAAAACCTCGAGGAATCAGCTTTGCCTTTGGAATAATTCCCCGTTCCTGTTCTTCCTTTTCGCGGACGTCGATCAAGGTGAGATTGGGATTTTGCTGCAGTTTTTTGGCTAATTCTTCGGTACTAATCTCCGAAATCTGTTGTTTGGTTTGTTTAATGATGTCTTGAAACGTGGGCATTGTGATCTCCTTGTGGATGATATCTTCTTCTTTTTGGGTAACAATCTCAAGTGGAACCGTCAAGTTGAGATAGTATTTCCCGTAGTTTCATTTGCTGGAATAGTGCTGGATTTTAGATATCATTCCTGTTTAAACGATCCGGCTTTAAGCGCCCGTAGCTCAGTTGGATAGAGCATCAGCCTTCTAAGCTGAGGGTCGCAGGTTCGAGTCCTGCCGGGCGCAATTTTTTCGCAAGAAAAATTCCTCTATTTTCCAATGCTATTATCGAGTGGGGAAAATTAGAAAATAGCATTAGAGGTTTTAAGACTAGACACCAGACCCCAAAAACTAATAGCTCCCTTTTCCCCATGGTGGGTGTAGCTCAGTTGGTTAGAGCACCAGGTTGTGGCCCTGGGGGCCGTGGGTTCGAGTCCCATCATCCACCCCAAAAACGCCCTGTTTTTTTAGGGCGTTTTTCCTCTATTTTCGATTTTCTATTATCTATTTTCTTTTTTCGATGTTTTTAAACTAGGGCGTTTTAGAAAGTTGAAAATAGAAAATTGAAAATAGAGGAAAAGAATTAATTGCGCCGTTAGCTCAGCTGGATAGAGCAACTGGCTTCGAACCAGTAGGTCGGGAGTTCGAATCTCTCACGGCGCACGATTTTTTCGAAGGGAAAATCCCTCTAGTGTTAATGCTAGATGCTAATGCGGTTCCTGAATTTATTATTCGAATTGAATTCGGATTCAGCATTAGAAAATAGCATTGGCATTAGAGGGAATTTTCTGGCGAAAATTCGGGTGATTAGCTCAGGTGGTAGAGCAGCTGACTCTTAATCAGCGGGTCACAGGTTCGAATCCTGTATCACCCACAAATTTTGTCCGGCAGGCCAAAATTTCGAGTATCGTATATCGTGTATCGGGAAGGGGGAAAGATCTATAAAGACGGACAAAATTTTCCGATACACGATATACGATATACGATTCCGCGAGAGTGGTGGAATGGCAGACACGCTGGGCTTAGAACCCAGTGGCCGTAAGGCTGTGGGGGTTCAACTCCCCCCTCTCGCAAATTTTGCAACAGCAAAATTTTCCGATACACGATATACGATACACGGTACATTAAAGGACCCACGGAAACCACTAGACACTCCCATTTAGACATAGCAAACTTCATTTATGAAAATAGAAATCCAAGAAATCTCCCCCATCCGAAAAAAAATCCTCTTCGAGCTTCCGCAAGAAGCTTACAAAAAGGCGTTGGATCGCGCGTACGAAGATCTTAAAAAGAAAGTGGAAGTGAAGGGATTTAGAAAAGGGAAAGTCCCTCGTTCTCTTCTCGAAAAAAATTATCGAGCCCAGACTGAAATGGAGACGGTTTCCAACCTTGTGGATCAGACCTATCGTCAGGCGATTCAAGAACATTCCATTCCCGCCGTCGACATGCCTAAAATCAGCGACCTCAAGATTGAGCCAGAACAACCGATTACCTTTACTGCAGAAGTGGATGTTCAGCCACACGTCGAGGCAAAAGGTTACGAGGGGATCTCACTTAAAAAAGAAAAAATGGAAGTAACAAATGAAGAGATCGAGAATGAACTGAAGGCATTGCAAAAATCGCATGCTCAACGGGTTCCAGTCGAGGAAGGATCACCGGCGCAGCAAGGACATTTGGCGACCATCCACTATGCTGGAGTGGTTGATGGGAAAACGTTTGAAGGAGGGAGTGCCCAAAACGTTCCTGTAGAAGTCGGTGCGGGGCGGTTTCTTCCGGAGTTTGATCAAGCAATTCTCGGAATGAAAGTTGGAGAGAAGAAACAGGTCGAGGTGAATTTTCCAGCCGATTACGGGCACGAACCACTTCGAGACAAAAAAGCACTCTTTGATATTGAAGTGGTCGAAATTAAAGAAGAGCTACTGCCAAAATTAGATGACGAGTTTGCCAAAGACATCGGTTCGTTTACCTCTCTTGAAGAAGTTAAAAATGAAATTAAAAAACATTTACAAAATGCAAAAGAACACCGGTCAAAAGGGGATCTTTTTCGACAAACTTTAGATCATCTCATTGAACAGAATTCTTTCGAAATTCCTTCCGCGATGATTGATCGAGAATTAGATTACATGCTCCGCTCTTTCGAAGAGCAACTCTCTCACCAAGGGTTAAATCTAGAGAAGATCGGGATCAATCCAGAAGATTATAAAAAAAATAATCATGAAGAGGCGATTCGCCGAATTAAAGGGTTTCTGTTGTTTGATTCTGTTGCCCATCAAAATAAGATTGAAGTGGGGGATGAAGATCTAAAAAAGCGTTTTGAAGAGATTGCCAAAAATGCCGGGCAACCGGTAGAAGCGGTGCAAAAATATTATCAAGAGAATCATTTGCTAAGACCAATCTATAATCATATCTTAGAAGACAAGACCCTCGATTTTTTGATTTCTAAGGCCAAGATCGAAGAAAAATAATACGGGAGAAAAATTATGACGTTGATTCCAATGGTGGTCGAACAGACTCATCGTGGTGAGAGAGCCTATGATATCTATTCTCGCCTTTTAAAAGATCGCATCGTCTTTTTGGGTGCTCCGGTTACCGACGATATTTCCAATCTCATTATTGCACAGCTTTTGTTTTTGGAGAGTGAAGATCCTGATAAAGATATTTATCTTTATGTCAATTCACCAGGAGGATCGGTCACAGCGGGGTTGGCCATCTACGATACGATTCAATATGTGAAGCCCGATGTTTCGACCATTTGTGTGGGGCAAGCGGCTTCCATGGGAGCTCTCTTGTTAGCATGTGGAACGCCGGGAAAACGTTACGCCTTGCCAAATTCCCGAATCCTGATTCATCAACCGTTGGGCGGGTTTCAGGGGCAAGCGACCGATATTGATATCCAGGCTCGAGAGATTTTAAGGTTGAGAGAAATTTTAAATAATATTTTGGCCAAACATACCAAGCAAAGTTTGAAAAAAATCCAGTCGGATACCGAACGAGATTACTTTATGTCCGGCGAAGAAGCCAAAGAATATGGAATTATTGACCAAGTCGTTGTCTATCGAGAAAAAGACAAAGTAAAGAAGGTGACTTGATCGCATGACCGAGACATTTTGGAGGAGTTTTTTTCTTTGCAAGTAGTGCAGCGCGTTAGCGGATGCTTTCTTGACACGGATGAGTAAAAGTATATGATTTTTATTAAGAGAGTGAGGAGTACCTGTGCCAAAAAATTATTCCGATGATGCTTCAAATTTAAGTTGTTCTTTCTGTGGTAAATCCCAGCGAGAAGTCAAAAAACTGATCGCAGGGCCGACGGTATATATCTGTGATGAGTGCATTGAGTTGTGCAATGACATCATCGCAGAAGAAACCAATAAACAAGAACTGCTCAAGACCAAACCTGGCGTTCCCAAACCCGCCGAAATTAAAAAAGTACTCGACGAATATGTCATCGGTCAAGAACGCGCCAAAAAAGTTCTCTCCGTTGCCGTTCACAATCATTACAAAAGAATTGAATCACGTTCTCATGGAGACATTGAATTACAAAAGAGTAATATTCTCTTAGTCGGTCCCACTGGCTCCGGAAAAACTCTCCTCGCGCAAACTTTGGCAAAAATTCTCAACGTCCCTTTCACAATCGCAGATGCCACAACACTGACCGAAGCGGGCTACGTTGGTGAGGATGTCGAAAATATCATCCTTTATCTCCTTCAGGCTGCTGATTACGACAAGGCACGAGCCGAGAAGGGAATCGTCTATATTGATGAGATCGACAAGATTTCTCGCAAAAGTGAAAACCCCTCGATTACCCGAGATGTCTCGGGCGAAGGGGTCCAGCAGGCGTTGCTGAAGATCATCGAAGGGACCGTGGCTAATTTACCACCCAAAGGGGGAAGAAAACATCCTCAGCAAGAATATATTCAAATTGATACCTCCAATATCCTCTTTATTGTCGGAGGGGCTTTTGTTGGTTTAGAAGATATTATTGAAAGAAGAATTGGAGAGAAAAAACTTGGGTTTGGAACGGAAGTCCGATCGAAAAAAGACCGTGCGATCGGTGAGTTGTTGGCCGATGTTCAGCCTGAAGATCTATTGAAGTTTGGCCTCATTCCAGAGTTTATTGGTCGTATTCCTATCATTGCCACCTTAAACGAACTTGATGAAGCGGCGCTTATCGAGATCTTGACTAAACCGAGAAACGCCTTAATTAAGCAATACCAGCGCTTGTTTGACTTTGAGAAGGTGAAACTAAAATTCACCCAAGGGGCACTGGGGGCAGTTGCCAGAGAAGCGTTAAAGCGAAAATCAGGGGCAAGAGGGTTACGAGCCATTCTCGAGCATACGATGCTTGATATTATGTATGACATCCCCTCCCAAACCAACATTCGCGAAGTCATCGTGAACGAAGACGTTTTTACCAAGAAAGAAACACCTTTGATCGTCTACGAGAAGAAAGCCGAGTCTGCTTAAGCTTTCTTTTAGGGGCGAGTGGAGTTCATCATGGAAAATGACAGACCCGTCCCAGTAAAGCCTGCCGAAGGGACTCCCAAATTAGTCCCTCTTTTGCCTTTGCGGGACATTATTGTTTTCCCCTACATGGTGGTCCCTCTCTTTGTCGGAAGGGAAAAATCGATCAATGCCCTCGAAGAGGCGATGAACACCGAAAAAGATATCCTATTGGTCGCCCAAACCAACGCTAAAACCAACGATCCCAAACCGGAGGATATTTATAAGGTAGGGACCTTGGGAACCATCATTCAGTTGCTACGACTTCCTGACGGCACAGTAAAAGTTTTAGTCGAAGGGAGAAAACGTGCCCGGGTGAATCGCTATTTGACCAACGAAAGTTTCTTCATGGTTGAAGCGGAAGAGATCCATGAAAGCCATGAAATAACGGTTGAGTCGGAAGCGCTGATGCGCTCGGTCAAGGCGACGTTTGAAACCTATGTGAAGTTGAATAAGCGTATTCCTCCCGAGATGCTCGCTTCCGTGGCGGTCATCGATGATCCCGCCCGTTTAGCCGACACGATTGTGGCACATCTCACTCTTAAATTAACCGACAAACAAAAAATTCTTGAGCTTGAGTCTCCTGCCGAGCGACTCGAAAAACTTTTTGAGTTGATGCAAGGGGAGATTGAAATTCTCCAAGTCGAAAAAAAGATTCGTACTCGTGTCAAAAAGCAGATGGAGAAGACCCAAAAGGAGTACTACCTCAACGAACAGATGCAGGCGATTCAGAAAGAATTAGGGGAGAGCGATGAGTTCAAGTCGGAGCTTCAAGAGCTTGAAGAAAAAATTAAAAACAAGAAAATGAGTGCGGAAGCGACCAAGAAGATCAAAAAAGAATTTAAAAAGTTAAAATTGATGTCTCCGATGTCGGCTGAAGCAACGGTGGTTCGAAACTATATCGATTGGATGCTCTCCTTGCCGTGGTATGACGTTACCAAAGACAAGATCGACATCAAAGAGGCGGAAGGGGTTTTGGAAGAAGACCATTATGGGTTAAAGAAGGTCAAAGAGAGAATTTTAGAATACCTCGCCGTCCAAATGTTAGTAGAGAAGCTGAAAGGGCCGATCCTCTGCTTCGTGGGTCCTCCAGGGGTTGGTAAAACCTCGCTTGCCAAGAGTATCGCGCGTGCGACGGGGCGAAAGTTTGTCCGTTGTTCGCTAGGTGGTGTGCGTGATGAGGCGGAGATTCGTGGACATCGCCGTACCTACATTGGTGCATTGCCTGGAAAGGTGCTGCAATCGCTGAAAAAAGCTGGTTCTAATAATCCAGTTTTCCTTCTTGATGAAATCGACAAGATGAGCACCGATTTTCGCGGAGACCCTTCGTCCGCGCTGCTCGAAGTTCTCGACCCTGAACAAAATAATACCTTTAATGATCATTATCTGGATGTGGATTACGATCTTTCCAAAGTGATGTTCATTACGACCGCAAACACCCTCCATTCCATTCCACTTCCTCTACAAGATCGTATGGAGGTCATCCGCATTCCTGGTTACACTGAAGAAGAAAAGTTGCACATCGCCGAAAGATACCTCCTCAAAAAAGAGATGGAGGCCCATGGTTTGACCAACGAGAATATCGAGCTTCCCGAACAAGCCCTCCGCATGATCATTCGGCGCTACACGAAAGAGGCGGGGGTAAGAAATCTGGAGCGTGAAATCGCGACGGTTTGCCGTAAAGTAGCCAAAGAGATTGCGCTGAAAGGTCGAGACAAAAAGATTCGTGTGACTGTTAAGGCATTAGAAAAATATCTTGGCGTCCAGAAATTCCGCTTTGGTCTGGCAGAAGAAAAAGATGAGATCGGTATGGTTACTGGTCTTGCCTGGACTGAGTTTGGCGGAGAGCTCCTTTCGACTGAAGTCACCATCATGCCTGGTAAAGGAAAGTTGATCATCACCGGAAAACTTGGGGATGTCATGCAAGAGTCGGCGCAGGCGGCGATGAGTTATGTTAGGTCTCGGGCGATGGCGTTCGGATTCGACAAAGATTTCTATCAGAAGATTGATATCCATATCCATGTCCCCGAAGGGGCGATTCCGAAAGATGGCCCTTCGGCCGGAATCACGATGGCGACCGCGTTAACCTCGGCGTTGCTGAGAATTCCGGTCCACAAAGACATCGCGATGACGGGGGAAATTACGCTGCGAGGGAAAGTGCTTCCAATCGGTGGTTTAAAAGAAAAATTACTGGCAGCCCATCGTGGACTCATTAAAAAGGTCATTATTCCTAAAGAGAATGAAAAAGACCTCAAAGAGATTCCTAGGAAGATCCTTTCCAATCTTAAAATTTTCCCAGTCGAGACGATGGACGAGGTTCTAAAGACGGCGTTGATCTATAAGGACGTCAAAGAGCTCTACCGAGGGAAAGAAGAAGGGTACTCTTTGGATGATCTCATCTTTCCGAAAAAAGAGGAGGCGATGGTCCCGTCAGTGCCAAAGCAGCCACCTCCGGAAATCATTGCTCATTAGTCTTTCTCATAAAATGGATCCCAGCTAAAAACAGTTGGGATGACAAATGATTTAAATCGTCATCCCAGCCAGTTTTTAGCTGGGATCCATTTTTTATAATAGATTCTTTCCAGACCTTTTTGCATTCGAAAAGCTTGACGTTGCCCGTTAGAATTGGCAATGGAAGTCGCGATAGAAATTAGGGTGAATTCAGGGCGAATAGCTCAGCTGGTTAGAGCGCTGCCCTTACAAGGCAGAGGTCACAGGTTCGATCCCTGTTTCGCCCACGAAAAGCCGAATATCGAATCGCGAATATTGTTTTGAATACTTCCTGCGATATTCGACATTCGAAATTCGATATTCGAACCCGGGGTCGTAGTTCAGTTGGTTAGAACGCCTGCCTGTCACGCAGGAGGTCGCGAGTTCGAGCCTCGTCGACCCCGCTTTTAAAAGGCTGCCATATTTTGGCAGCCTTTTTGTGTTTTAGTGAATCAACTTTTCAAAAATTTCTCTTAAAAATTCTTTAGCTTGCTCATAAATTCCGGGAAAGACACTTTCCCGAGGCCCAGCGATATTGAGGTTAAAAATAAAATTTCGATCGATCCATTGAGCCACAGCTTCGATCGAAAACTCTGAATTAAAATCAATTATCCAAACCGGTTTTTCCAAAATGAGGGTGATTTCAATCGTATAAGTGGTTCCCCCTTTGGGTTGTCCATGGGTCAGAATGAGAGTGCCGTCGGAGTCTTCGACGTTTTTGCGAGTTCGCTCTTCATATTCAGCAGTCACGGTTTCCTGAAGTGGGTATTTTTCTGGAATGATCCCATCCTCTGCCAGACGCCCTTGAGGGCACCAGCCACCACAAGGGATGTTGAGCTCCATGGCAAGGTCAAGCGCCGCACGGTCGACACCGGTTTGTCCGCCACTGATAATTTTTTTGATCATTCCTGCACCGTCACGTGATTCCGCGATAAAACTCCACCACCTGTTCATCCACTCGAATCGAAGCCTCATCCCATCCTACCAAAGTTAGCCCCTCTCCGCTTCTCAAACGACTCAAGGCGACGTAGGCCTGGCCTGGTTCCCAGAGTTGTCGTAGGTCGCAGACCATTCGGTCCAGCGTTGCCCCTTGTGCCTTATGGATGGTTGTGGCGTAAGCTAGTATGATGGGGAAGTTGACCGCGGTGGCGAGCACGTGCCCTTGTGCATCGAGGATCGAGAATGCGGTTGGTTTGATCTCCACTCGCTTGTGGTTTTTGAGTTCAATCACTAAACATTCTTCTTCAATCGACAAAACCGTGCCAAGAGAACCATTCACATAGCGCAGCATCGGGTCATTCACTCTTATCATCACCAGTGCGCTCTGTTTGATCTGTAATAATTCTGAAATGGGGGCCTGTTTTTTGAGGGTTTCGATCGCTTTGGGATTTCCCGAATATATCGTTGAGAATTGTTGCAGTGGAGCATCGATCTCCGAGAGTCGTTGTAGATTCCATTGATCGGCAGTGTTGCGGTGGGGAAACAAATGAGTCGAGCGACTCTCTTCAATATCTTCAACCACTCGGCGATCGAGATACTCTTTCACCTCATGATTAACTTTTCCTTCGCGGATGAAATTGAGCACTTGAAGATAGGCTTGATCTTCCGAGCGTAAAATATTTTTAAGAACAGTTGGGACGAATTGCGATCGCGTCCAAACTTCATCCAGAAAGGCCCATTCTTTTTTGCGGTCGTACCGATTCACCGGAGGGAGCTGCGCAAAATCCCCCACGACGATTACTCGGGCTCCTCCCCATGGCAGATCAATATTGCGCGCGCGACGACAGATTGTCTCTGCCACGTTCATCGTCGGCCCTGAAATCATGGAGACTTCATCCAACACAAACCCCTCCATCTCTCGCATTCGCTTCAACAGGCGACGATCGTTTAATGCCTTTTCAATCGTTGCTTCCGGTCCACCTTCCAAAATTCCCAAACCAAAAAAACTATGAAAGGTACGCCCGCCAATTAATACGGCGGCTGCCCCAGTACTGGCGACGAGCGGGAAGTCTTTGCGATTTTTATTTTTCAGAAAGTGTTGGATGAGAAAACTTTTTCCGCTTCCGGCATACCCGGTGATAAAGAGGTTTTTCCGGCTATTTTGCAGCAACTGGAAAGCCTCTTCTTGACAAGTGCTTAAGAGATTTGGTGAAAGGGGCATCCTGTTTTTTTAGCCTTCGTTTCTCTCTATTGAAAGAAGTAAATTAAGGGGTTAGCAAAATATATTTATATGCCGTTGACCAATGACGATGCCCAAGAACTGGGTAAAAATGAAGACGAGCTTTGGCAAAAGGTCCACACCGCGATCTTGGGTGAGATGCGCCAAACCCACAACGACTTTGAAGCGGATCGGAAGACTGCCCGCGATCTGACCAGCCAAATTGTGGCGGCGAGGCGGGATGAAGATAAGGCGGCCCTAGCGAGTGATGAAGCAGTAGCGCATGGGCTTGCCCGTTTGCGGAAGAGCAAATCAACCGATCTCGAATCGCTGGCTGAACAACCGTATTTTGCCCGAGTGATCACCAAACAAGGGGATCGAATCATTGAATTTAAATTGGGCACCGCCAGCTTTCCGCAGCAACGCATCATCGATTGGCGCAAGGCACCGATCAGCAAACTTTATTATGATTATCGCGAGGGGGATGAATTTGCCGAAACGATTCAAGGGCAAGAGCATGAAGGGGTTGTCGAGTTAAGACGCTCATACAAAGGGATCGAAAACCATCTCCACCGTATCGAAACAGCTCAAGGGGTGCTTACTCGAAATGATCAGGGATGGAGGATTGAATCGCTTCACCCGGCACTTTCCCGTAGTGAAGAGCATGACGGGCATCTTCCTCCTATCCTCTCACTTATCACCGCTGAACAGTTTGGTCTCATCACCAAAAACGCGCAAAAACCGATCGTCATCCAGGGGATCGCGGGGAGCGGCAAAACCACGGTGGCCCTGCATCGCCTGGCTTGGTTGCTTCACGAAGATAACAGTGACGCGCAAGCGGAGAAATGTTTGGTGGTGATGTTCAACCGTTCACTGAAGGCGTACGTCGAGACGACCATGCCGGAATTAAAGATCCCCAACGTGCAGATTCGCACCTTTTCGCAATGGACGAATGAATTGGTGAATGATCTCATCGGCCCTCGGCCACGCGGATCTTTTGAGAAGGGGAGGGAGTTAGAGCTCTTCAAGTCTTCTGGCTATTGCCTTAAAAATCTTTTGGAATATGTCTCGGAGCATCCTCATCAAAAAAATCAAAGTTTCGTCGATGACCTGTTTGGTTTTTATTCCAGCTTACTTAAAAAAGATCTGCTGTGGCGACGCTGGAGTGTTGTGCAGGCTCAACTTAAGGAGCAGGTGGAAAAGAAAATCTGCGAGCTGCAGGATGATCCGCTGCTACTGCATCTGATTTATGCCGAGCACGGCTATTACCCCGCGAAATCGGCCAGTAGTCTCGGGCTCTGTGATCATATTGTGATCGATGAGGCGCAAGACTTTGGCAGTGTGGAAATCCGTGCCTTACTCAATGCGTTGGATCACGACCGGACCGTCACGATCGTCGGTGATGTCGCGCAAAAAATTGTCGGTGGCCGGGATTTTGGTGGGTGGAATGAACTCTTACAAGAGGCGGGATTTACCGATACGATGCCGATCTCTCTTACGGTTTCTTTTCGATCTACGATGGAGGTCATGGAAGTCGCTGAACACTTGCGCGGAGAGAAATTTTCTAACGCTGAGAATAAAGCCTCCGGCCGTCGCGGGCCGATCCCTACCTTCCGTCGTGTGGAGAACCCCACTGTTTTGCCTCACCGCATTGGCCAATGGATCACGGCGCGACAACAAGACAGTAAAAAAGCGCTCTCCGCGATCATCTGCCGCTGGCCCAAGCAGGCAGTGCAATTGATGGAAGAGCTGCGCAAGATCGGGTTTCCCGCGGTTCGCTTGGGGCATCGGGAACAATTCGATTTTTCACCAGGGATCACCATCACCAATGTGCATCAGGTCAAAGGGTTGGAGTTTCGCAATGTTTTGATCGTGGAGCCCTCCGAAGAAAATTATAAATCGTCCAGCGAAGAAGAAAATAATCTGCTTTACGTCGCGGTAACTCGTGCAGAGGAGCGTTTGGATTTTATTGGGACGCAGAAGGTGAGTTCAATATTACCTGCATTGGCGAAGGCTGAGGAGGAGTAAAACCAGTTCCTTCGCAGATTCAAAGTTTTTTCCAACCTTTTCCTCGATGTCCAAAATCAAACTGTTCAGGATGAAACATCTCCGCCAGCATTTCCAATGATTCCACTAGTCGCGGTCCCGGACGGTTGAAAAACTGATTGCCGTCGGCGAGGTAGACCTGGTGTTGCTGAACCGCCTTTAATTCCTTCCAATCTTTTCTAGTAGTAAGAGGAGGAAGTTCTTCGGTTGTTTTAGGAATGTCATAGCCGCACGGGGAGATGACGATGAAATCTGGATCTGCGGACTTGAGTTGTTCCCATGTCATGAAGGGGGAATGTTTTCCGGCCACACCGAAGAGATTTTTTCCACCCGCCATTTCAATTAATGTTGGCATCCAATTGCCGCAAGACATGAGGGGATCGATCCATTCGATAAAGGCGACGGTGGGATGATGCGGAATTTTTTTAGTCACCTGTTCATTTTTTTTCATTCTCCCTTTTAATTTTTCGATCAATTCCTTCCCTCGCTCGGGGGCGTCTAATGCATCGGCTACTTTTTGAATGTCGGACCATAAGTCGTCCAAATTATTTGTGTTGAGTGAGATGATTTGTGGTTGGGTCGGAAGGGTTTCGCAGACCGCTGCTTTGACATCCTTTTCACTCACCGCACAGACTTCGCATTGGATTTGGGTGAGGATGACATCCGGTTTCAGCTCCTTCAGTTTATCTGCAAATACGCGATAGACAGAAAGCCCTTCTTGCAAAATGGCCTTTACTCGCTGGTCGATTTCGTAGCTTGTCCCTTCCACATTGATCTTGGGCTCCGTGCATTGCGGAAGCTGCTTCACCCACGAGGGGTAATCGCATTCATGAGAGCGGCCGACGAGTAGGTCTCCTAGCCCCAGGGCACATACGATCTCGGTGCTGCTGGCAATCAGTGAGACGATCCTTTTTGGCTGGTTCTTATTCATGCCTTTTCCTTATCTAAAATTAGAAATACCGCCTAGAAATTACTAAAGAAAGATTAAATTTGCCTTCTAGGACCTATCAAAAATACAATCATGATTGTGCAGAACTATCTTAATCCGATGAATACGGGGTATGTCGAGCT
>JBGTGJ010000174.1:0-16332 GCA_041746775.1 bacterium | reverse complement strand
AACGACAACGCGGCGATCACTCAGTATATTTTAGAGAGGGCGCGTAGTACTGCTTCTGTCAAAGTTTGGCCGATCGGTGCCATCAGTAAAAATTTAGACGGTAAAGAACTAGCGGAAATTGCAGAGATGAAAAGTGCAGGGTGTGTGGCGATCTCCGATGATGGAAAGACGGTGATGGATAGTCATTTGATGCGAGTGGCGATGGATTATGCGAAGGGGCTTGAACTTCCCGTCATCACCCATTGCATCGATGCTAGCCTGGGGCACGCAGGGGTGATGCATGAAGGGGAGGTGAGCTGTCGGTTGGGGCTCGAAGGGATCTCAGCAGAAGCGGAAGATATTATTGTGGCGCGGGATATTCTTCTCAGTCAGTTAACCGGTTGTTCGCTTCACATCGCGCATGTGAGCACTCAAGGGAGTGTTGAGCTGGTTCGTCAGGCGAAAAAATTGGGACTCCCTGTGACGGCCGAGGCGACTCCACATCATTTCAGTTTAACCGATGAGGCGTGTTCCGAATATCGCA
The DNA here is from genome assembly GCA_041746775.1 of bacterium. Taxonomy (GTDB): domain Bacteria; phylum UBA10199; class UBA10199; order DSSB01; family DSSB01; genus JBGTGJ01. The sequence goes on along the minus strand of JBGTGJ010000174.1, from coordinate 15,809 downwards.
CCGATGCGAAGATGTGTCCGCCGCTTCGCAGTGAAGAGCACCGTCAGGCGATCCTCGAAGGGTTAGCGGATGGAACGATCGATGCGATTGCGACCGATCATGCGCCGCATGCGATCGTGGATAAAGAGGTGGAGTTTGATCAGGCGGCGTTCGGAATCCTCGGATTCGAAACAGCGCTGCCACTTGGACTTCGGTTAGTCGAACAAAAGAAAATTTCACTGGCCTCATTGATTCAACTCATGACTTCCAAACCACTCAAGATCCTCAACAAACCTTATGCCGGCCTTAAAGCTGGAGCTGTCGCTGATTTAGCGTTGATCGACCTCAGTTCAGAATGGGTTTATCGGGCGAGTGAGGGGTTCTCAAAAAGTCGGAACACCCCTTTTGAAGGGTGGAAATTTAAAGGTAGAGTGGTGGGGACGTGGGTGGAAGGAAAAAAATGTTACTAAAAAAACCAAAAGCAATTTTAGTTCTCCAAGACGGCACCAGCTTCGAGGGTTACTCCTTCGGGTACGAAGGGGATGCGACCGGAGAAGTGGTGTTCAACACTTCCATCACCGGTTATCAGGAGATCCTCACCGATCCTTCTTATAAAGGACAGATCGTCGTGATGACTTATCCGATGATTGGAAATTATGGGGTGAATGAGGTTGATGTCGAGTCGGCTCATCCGCAGGTCGAAGCGTTCATCGTGAAAGAATATTCCTCTCTCTATAGTAATTTTCGGGCGAAGAGCTCACTTCAAGATTATCTAAAAAAATTCAAAATTCCCGGACTTGAAGGGATCGACACCCGAGCATTGGTTCGACATATCCGTGATAAAGGGGCGATGCCGGGGATTGTTTCGACCACCGAGATGGATGTTCGCAAGTTGCGTAAAAAGGTTCGTGAACTCCCTTCGATGGATGGACAAGATTTGGTGAAAACAGTTACTTGTAAGACCTCTTATCAATGGAAAGAAGGGACTTATGACGAAGATCTTTCCAAACCAAAGGCGGGTGCTGCGAAAAAAGGGGGGTTCCGTGTCGTCGCTTATGATTTTGGGATCAAACGGAACATCTTACGCAATCTCGTTGACAGCGGCTGCGAAGTCACGGTGGTTCCCGCACAAACGTCGGCCGAAGAGGTTTTGAAAAAAAATCCAGATGGAGTATTTCTCAGCAATGGCCCTGGAGATCCAGCGGCGGTCACTTACGCGATTGAAAATACCCGAAAGTTGATTGGAAAAGTTCCGGTGTTTGGGATTTGCTTGGGGCATCAGATCTTGGGGTTGGCTCTCGGGGCCAAGACATTTAAACTTAAGTTTGGTCATCGCGGTGGGAATCAACCGGTCAAAAATCTTGAGAACGGAAAATTAGAGATCACTTCGCAGAATCACGGTTTTGCGATCGACAAAGAATCGTTACAAAAAATTGGTCGACTCACTCACCTACATTTAAATGATCAAACGGTTTCCGGTTTTACCAAGCGAGAAGCTCAGGTGATGGCGGTCCAGTATCATCCTGAAGCGTCACCGGGACCCCATGATTCGTTGTATTTATTCGAAGAGTTTAAAAACATGATGGAGAAGCGGTAATGCCAAAAAGAACTGACATTAAAAAGATTATGCTCATCGGCAGTGGTCCTATCGTCATCGGTCAGGCCTGTGAATTTGACTACAGTGGAGTTCAAGCGATCAAGGCGCTGAAAGAGGATGGTTATGAGGTGGTGCTGATCAATTCCAACCCTGCGACGATCATGACCGATCCTGAATTTGCCGATGCGACTTATATCGAGCCGATGACTCCGGAGGTGATCTCTCGAATCTTTGAAAAGGAACGCCCGCAAGCACTCCTTCCTACACTGGGAGGACAGACGGCGCTCAATCTGGCGGTTCGTCTCGGAGAGATGGGGATTCTAGAAAAATATGGAGTGGAGCTCATCGGTGCCAATCTTCAGGCGATTCACAAAGCGGAAGATCGTTCTGAATTTAAAAAAGCGATGCAAAAGATTGGAGTTGAGGTCGCGAAGTCTGGCTTGGCGCATAATCTGGAAGAGGCGATGGAGGTGGTGAAGAAAATTGGTTTTCCGGCGATTTTACGTCCCGCCTTTACGCTCGGCGGAACGGGTGGAAGCATTGCCTATCACCCCGAAGAATACGAAGAGTTGGCTCGGGTTGCGATTGACGCTTCACCGGTTCATCAAGTTTTGGTCGAAGAATCTTTATTAGGTTGGAAAGAGTTCGAGCTCGAAGTGATGCGGGATCATCGCGACAGTGTGGTGATCATCTGCTCGATTGAAAATTTTGATCCAATGGGGGTTCACACCGGTGATAGTATCACAGTCGCTCCTGCTCAAACTTTGACGGATAAAGAATATCAACAACTCCGAGATGCCTCGATCAAGATCATCCGCGAGATTGGGGTCGAAACCGGTGGTTCCAACATCCAGTTTGCGGTCAATCCAGAAAACGGTCGAATTATTGCGATCGAGATGAATCCACGCGTCTCCCGTTCTAGCGCTCTCGCTAGCAAAGCGACCGGATTCCCCATCGCCAAAATCGCGACTAAGCTAGCGGTCGGTTACTCCCTCGATGAAATTTTGAACGACATTACTCGTTACACTCCTGCCGCTTTTGAGCCGACGATCGATTATGTGGTGACGAAGATTCCACGATTCGCGTTCGAAAAATTTCCCGCCGCCGATGCGACCCTTACGACTCAAATGAAATCGGTCGGCGAGGTGATGGCGATAGGTCGAACCTTCAAAGAGAGTTTGCAGAAGGCGATTCGTTCCCTCGAGAATAAAAGTTTTGGATTTGAATCGAAATTTCCGACCAAAAAAGTCGATCAAAAACTTCTCAAATCAAAACTCAAAATCCCCAACTGGGAACGACTCTGGTATATCGCCGATGCGATGAGGATTGGGATGTCAGTTCAAGAGATCCATGAAATCACCAAGATCGACCCGTGGTTTTTGGCGCAGATCGAAGAGATTGTGAATGCGGAAAAGATTCTGAAAAAAATCAAACCAACTCCGAGTGCCAAATTCAAATCAACTTTGTTCGAAGCCAAGCAGTTCGGATTCAGTGACACGCGACTTGCCCAACTCTGGTCGAAAAAACCACAGGCGGTTCGAAGCTTGAGAAAGAAGCTCAAAATCAAACCGGTTTATAAACGTGTCGATACCTGTGCGGCGGAATTTGAGGCCCATACCCCTTATCTTTATTCCACCTACGAATCAGAAGATGAATCCAACGTCACTAAAAATAAAAAAGTGGTGATCCTGGGCAGCGGTCCTAATCGAATTGGGCAGGGGATTGAGTTTGATTATTGCTGCGTCCATGCCTCGCTCGCTTTACGTGAAGAGGGATTTGAAACGATCATGATCAATTGTAATCCGGAGACCGTTTCGACCGATTACGATATTTCCAGTCGACTTTATTTTGAACCACTGACGGAAGAGGATGTTCTCAACATCCTCGAGATTGAAAAGCCGATGGGGATCATCGTCCAATTCGGCGGACAGACTCCGCTCAAACTTTCCCAAGCAATTCACGATAACAAATTCAAAATTCTTGGGACCTCCCCCGACAGCATCGATCGTGCAGAAGATCGAAAACGTTTCCAGGCACTCCTCAATAAATTGAAATTAAAACAGCCCCCCAATGGAACCGCCCGCACGCTGCAGCAGGCGAAAAAGGTGGTCCAAAAGATTGGATATCCGGTGGTGGTGCGGCCCTCCTATGTTCTCGGTGGAAGAGGGATGGAGATCGTCTACGATGACCAGGCGTTAACCCGTTATATGAAGGCGGCGGTTGCTGTCTCCTCCGATCATCCCGTCCTCATCGATAAATTTTTGGAAAACGCGACCGAGATGGATGTCGATTGTATTTCCGATGGGAAAAATGTCGTGATCGCTGGGATCATGGAACATATCGAAGAGGCAGGGGTTCATTCCGGTGATAGCGCTTGTTGTCTCCCTCCACATTCGATCGATGCCAAGCTCCAAGAAAATATTGAAAGACAAACGGTCCTCTTGGCGAAAGAGCTCAAAGTGGTCGGATTGATGAATATCCAGTTCGCCATTCAGGGGGGGCAAGTTTACGTTTTGGAGGTGAACCCGCGCGCCAGCCGAACGGTCCCTTTTGTCAGTAAAGCGATTGGTCGTCCCTTGGCCAAGATCGCAGCCAAGGCGATGGTCGGAATTTCTCTTTCTAAGCAAGATTTTCTCAAGGCGGAGGTCCCTTCCTATCTTTCGGTCAAAGAGGCGGTACTCCCTTTTGCGAAGTTCCCTGGTGTGGACACTTTGCTTGGGCCCGAGATGAAGAGCACCGGTGAAGTGATGGGGATCGATCGAGAATTTGGTGCTGCCTTTGCGAAGGCGGAGATCGCAGCGGGGACTTTGCTTCCGTTGCGTGGAACCGTCTTTATTAGCGTCAATGATTTCGACAAACCGTATATCCTTTCAGCCGCACAAAAGCTGCTTCAGTTAGGGTTTGAAATTTTAGCGACGGAAGGTACTAAAAAATATTTAGAAAAAAATAACGTCGCCTGCAATTCGATTAATAAAGTGATCGATGGGTCTCCCCATATCGTTGATGAATTAAAAAAGGGGAGAGTGGCGATGGTCATTAACACTCCGCTCGGAAAAAAATCGGCACAAGATAGTTATTCGATCCGTCGCACTGCGCTTGAATATAATATTCCTTATTTCACCACGACGGCCGCTGCCAATGCTGCGGTGAATGGGATCGCATCCATTCTCAAAAAAGGTTTTTCGGTCCACAGCCTGCAAGATTATCACCGAAAAGAAAATAAAGAAGCTTTTGCCTCGAAGAGCGTTATGGTATCTTAAGGGGATCACATGGGCATCCTTATCAAGAGATACATCTGGATCTTAAATCTGTTTTTAATCTTTTTGGGCACCCTCTATTTGGCGAAGATCACGACTTTGATCATTGCCAATAAACTTCGTGTTGAAAAAAAACTTGAAGTAGTGAGGGCTCCCCAAGTTGAAAACATTGTCGCTGTTCCTACCAGTTTTGAAGATTACAAAGTCATCCTGGAGAGAAATGTTTTTGACTCCAAAGGGAGTGCTACGGAGACTGAAGAGATTGTCGCGGCCCCCGTTGAAGTCAATCTTGAAGGGCCCGCAGTAAAGACCTCTTTGGCGGTCAAGGTGGTCAGTACGATTTCCGTAGGGGAAGGAACGGATAAACGTTCCAGTGTCGTCGTGACGGGAGGATCGGGAGGGACCACTATTGAAACCTACTCGGTCGGGGATGAAAAACAGTTTGCCCCTGGTGTCAAAATCACTAAAATCCTTCCAGATCGTGTCGAATTTATCAATGGGCCTCGTTTAGAATTTGCCGAGATTGAAACCCTCGGGAGTGGTTTTACCTCAGGTCAGCCGACTTCGGCTACTAGCGGTACTCCTGTTGCTCCCCCTAAAGGGGCTGCTGGGAGTGTCCAGCAGGTTGAGCAGGGGAAATTTGCCGTCGATCGAGCGGAGATTGAGAGCGCTTTGGGTAACATTGATCAGGTTTTCACACAAATCCGCGCTGTCCCTCAATTTCAGGGGGGTAAGCCTGCAGGGCTAAAATTACTAAGCATTAAGGGGGGTTCGATTTTTGCTAAATTGGGCTTAAAGCGAAATGATGTCCTTCAGCGCATCAACGGGCAAGAGGTCGACTTAAAGAAAGGGATTGAGATATTTGGTCAATTAAAAGAGGCCAGTCAAATTAGCATTGATTTAGAGCGTGGGGGGAAGAAAACCACGCTGGAATACAATATCCAATAATCATTTCCCGACATTTTTACTTTGATTCCTTACCAGCGATTTGTTAGCCGGGGTGGATAGCTTTAAGCGATGAAAGGTGAGCAAGCCCACAGCTTCATCAGCAAATAACTTCAGTTAAGGAGTGGAATATCATGAGAGGTCAACTCTTCTCGGTTTTTGCCATAGTTTTCTTTTCAATATTATTTTCCTTCAACGCTTTTTCTCAAGTTCCTCCTCCTGCCCCTGCCGATCAAAAATATGAGCAGCTTCAGGTACCTCGAGCCGTTCCGGTGCAGCAAACCGCGCCGACTCCTGAAACGGCGGGTGGTCCCACCACTCAACCGACGGCTGGGGAAGAAGGGCTGTATCTCAATGCAGTTGATTCAGACATTCGTGAAATCATCAAACAGATTGCTAAAGTAACCGGAAAAAATTTTCTGATAGATCCCAATATTCGAGGAAAGGTCACCATTATTTCCGAAAAGAAGATGACCATTGAAGAAGCTTATCAGGCCTTTCTCTCATCTCTGGAGGTTTTGGGCTTTACGGTGGTGAATGCGCCGGGAGATCTCGTTAAGATCATTCCCATGAAAGATGCCTTACAAAATCCACTTCCCATCTACAAAGATGACAGCCCTATTACCGATGCCTTTGTAACTCGCTTGATTCAGATGCGCAATATCAGCGCTCTTGAGATGTCGAATGCGATCAAGGCATTGGTTTCTAAAGAAGGAAACCTTTTTGCTTATCCCGCCACCAATACGCTGATCATCACTGACTCCGGTACCAACATCGATCGATTGCTCAAAATTATCAAAGAGCTTGATCAAGAAGGTCCCTCCGAGACGATCGATATTATTCCGCTTCGTTTTGCGAGTGCGAGAGATGTTGCGGCTAAAATTAGTGACCTTTATAAAGAAGATCAGGCAGGGGCTCGAGGGGTTCCTGCCATTCGTCGAGGGAGATCTCCGGAATTAGAAGAAGCCCCTTTCTTGTCCAAAATCATCGCCGATGAGCGAACTAATTCCGTCATTGTATTAGCGACAAAACGGGCGATTGAAAAGGTACGAGGCTTAGTAGCGCAGCTAGATAAGAAGTTAGATGTCGGAGCTGAAGGGAAAATTCACGTCCATTATTTAAAACATTCCAATGCCAAAGATCTTGCGACGGTTCTTAATACATTAGCGGCAAGCAGCGTGACGGCTCAGGTGGCAGCAGGGCAGAGAACACCTCCAGGGGGAAGTGCATCAACACCAGGGGCAGTGGCAGGGGGAACGGTGGTGGCTGAGTTTGAGGGGGGAATCAAAGTCGCAGCCGATGAAAACACCAATGCCCTAATCATCACCGCTTCCGCAAAAGATTATCAAACGTTAGCAACGGAGGTGATCGACAAACTCGATATTCCACGCCGACAGGTCTATGTCGAAGTGGTGATCATGGAGTTGACGATCGACAAGACCAAAGTGTTGGGGGTGTCAGGTCAGGTCGGTTCGCTATTTAGTTTAGGAGGACAACCGGCTTTGGGATTTGGAGCGACCTTGGGAACGACCGCTGCTGGTTTATCTGCTGCCGCTCTACAAGGCTTGGCTGCGGGGGTTGTCAGCCAAAATACAACGACCATTCCCGTGACCGGCACTGATGGCACGATCACCAATATAGAAATTCCCACTTTCGGAGCGATTCTCAATGCCTTGCAGCGTGATAACGATGTCAACGTTCTTTCGACCCCTAATTTACTCACACTCGATAACGAAGAGGCTGAGATCGTCGTCGGTGCAACGCAACCCTTTCCTACCGGTACCACTTTAACCACGGGGGGTAATTCCACCTTCAACGTCAGTCGTGAGGATGTCGGTATCATTCTCAAAATGACTCCACAGATCAATGAAGGGGATGTGGTCAAAATTAAACTGAAGCAAGAGGTGACGGCGATTGTTCCCGGTGCTTCTGAAACCGTTCTTACCTCGTTAGGTCCTACCACGACGAAGCGATCCGTTGAGACGGTGGTGGCGGCTAAAGATCAGCAGACGATCGTGATTGGTGGACTGATCGATGACAAGGTGACGATCAATAATACAAAGGTTCCTTTTCTGGGGGATATTCCACTTCTAGGATTTTTATTTAGAAACAAGCAGACCGTGAAGACCAAGACCAATATTTTGGTTTTTTTGCGTCCTTACATTATTCGAGATTCCAAAGATTTCTTAAAAATTCTCCAAAAGAAGATCGAAGAGCGCAATATGTATATCGCTCAAAACTACGGAAAGGGGCAGCAAAAGGTGATCGCCCAATCGATACGCAATCATGCATCTGACTTATTAGAATTTCGTAAAGATATTCAAAAAGTAGATTGGGAATTTCAAAATCCTCCTCCTGATACGAAGGTCGTGCCCAAGTCTTCTATTGAAGCTCCACTGCCAAGCACTAGCTATGAATCTCCGAGTGGGCACCAGAGTCAATTAATTAAAGCGGTCGAGTCAACGGATGCGCAGTAAGCGATGAGTTTTGAACTGTGGGCTATGAGCTTTAGAAAATAAAAAGCTCAATGTCATAGCTCATCACTCAAAGCTTTTCTCTCTTCTTTCCTTCTCTCACAATTCTAGGTAGAATGACTCCATTCAGGGGGCAAAATGTTAGATAAAAGTCTGGGAAATATTCTGCTTGAAAATACCACCCTCACAGAAGCGCAGCTCGAAGAAGGCCTACTGGTTCAACGAGAAAAAGGGATTAAGTTGGGGGAGGCGTTAGTTCAACTTCGATACCTGCGAACAGAAGACATTCTTAAAGCGGTGAGCATCCAGCTCGGAATTCCTTACCTAAATACCATCGATCCTGAAAAAATTTCTGGCGAAGCGATTCATCCCGTTCCAATCAACTTTGCTAAAAAAAATGAACTGATTCCTTTAGCCCTTCATGGCGAACGAGTCGAAGTGGCGATCACCGATCCTGTGAATGTGCAGGCGCTCGATGATTTGAGGATTATTTATGGGTTGCCGGTTCAGCCTTTCATCGCGAGTTCCACCCAAATCACCGAAGCGATCAACTCGGCATATAATCGCAGCTCCGGTTCCGATCATACGGTAATGGGTAATCTTGACGAAGAAAATCTTGATTCTTTGTCCCAAGGACTTGAGGAGCCTCAAGACTTATTAGAGTCTTCGGATGATGAAGCGCCAATCATTCGCCTAGTCAACTCCTTGATGTTTCGTGCTGTGAAGCAGCGGGCGAGTGATATTCATGTCGAGCCTTTCGAAAAAGAACTGGTCGTCCGTTTCCGTATCGATGGTGTCCTTTACGACATTATGCATCCTCCTAAACGGGTGCAAAACTCGGTGATCTCTCGAATCAAGATCATGGCAAATCTCAATATCGCAGAAAAGCGCCTTCCGCAGGATGGGCGGATCAGGATCAAGATTGCCGGAAAAGATATTGATATCCGTGTCTCTACCCTCCCCACTAGTTTTGGTGAATCGGTCGTCATGCGTCTTCTAGACAAAAGCAAGGTGGTGCTTGACCTAGGAGCGGTTGGAGTTCAGGGAAAGTCTCTTGATATGATGATGGATCTGATCAATCGGAGTCATGGAATTATCCTGGTTACCGGTCCGACCGGTTCCGGTAAAACCACCACATTGTATGCGATGCTCTCGCAGATCAATAAACCTGATCTTAAGATTATTACGGTTGAAGATCCGGTCGAATACCAATTGCCAGGAATTAATCAGATTCAGGTAAATCCAAAAATTGAACTTACTTTTGCCGCCGGACTTCGATCCATTTTACGCCAAGATCCTGATGTGGTGATGATCGGAGAAATCCGCGATAAAGAGACGGCAGAAATTGCGATCCAGGCCTCCTTGACGGGACATTTGGTGATTTCCACCTTGCATACCAATGACTCTGCGTCATCGGCGACTCGATTGATTGACATGGGGGTAGAACCATTTCTAGTGGCCAGTTCCGTGGTCGGGATTATTGCACAACGATTGGTTCGAACCATGTGCAAGACATGTCGTGAAAAGTATGATCCTAGTGATTTTGAACTTCTGCAGCTGGGAGTGAAACGTGAACAGCTGGTAGGAAAATCCATCTATCGTGCGAAAGCGTGTGCCGCATGTCTCAATACGGGATATACTGGCCGAATGGGGGTTCACGAGATCATGATGATGGATGATGACATTCGTGCCTTGATCATGAGAAATGTCGATGCCCCCCAGATCAAGCGCAAGGCGATGGAGAAGGGGATGAAGACCTTGCGGGAAATTGCCGCAGAAAAAGTCATCTCCGGAGATACGACGATTGAAGAGGTCTTGAGAGTGACGCAAGAGGATGTTGCTAGGGAATAACTCATCGAACATCGAATTTCGAACATCGAACATCGAGGGATTAAAGCGATGTTCGATGTTCTATGTTCTATGTTCGAATTTTTAATGCCTGTTTTCTCCTACAAAGGAATAGATGCTGCCGGTAAGAAGGTTTCTGGCATTGTGGATTCCGAGAATCTTAAAGCGGCTCGGGCAAAGTTACGCAAATCGAATATTTTTCCTACCGACGTCAAAGAAGGATCTGTCGGAGGTGGTGGAGGCGGGGCACTTTCCTTTTCAAGATATTTTAAAAAGGTCAAGGTAGGCGATTTGGCGAACATGACCCGACAATTATCTACCTTGATCAATGCAAATATTCCCCTGGTCGATGCATTGGGGGCCTTAGTCGAACAGATTGAAAATCCGGTTCTAAAACCTGCCCTCTCGGAGATCCGCGAGCGGGTGCGTGAAGGTTCACGTTTGGCGGATGCGATGCGACAGCATCCGCGGATATTTGCGGACCTATATCTTAATATGGTGAGTGCAGGTGAGGTTTCTGGGGCGTTGGATACGGTGTTGCTGCGTTTGGCTGATTTTACTGAAGGGCAAGCGAAGTTACAGAGTAAGGTGAAGGGGGCATTGACTTATCCCGTGGTGATGGGAGTGGTGGGGGCTGCCTTGATGAGTTTTCTGTTGGTTTTTGTCGTACCCAAAATCACCAAAATTTTTGAAGACACCAAGGCGGTATTGCCTCTCCCCACCCGAATATTGGTTGGGGTCAGCAATTTTGTTCAGAATTATTGGTATTTGATAATCCTTGCGGTGATCGGGATCACTTATGGAATCAAACGGTATAAGAACAAACCGAATGGAAGAAAGTTTTTCGATAAAATGAGCCTCAAGATGCCGATCTTTGGCGAAATGTTTCGGATGATCGCCATCAGCCGTTTTTGCAGAACGCTTTCTACCTTACTGAAGGCTGGGGTTCAACTGATGCCATCCTTGGATATTGTGAAAGGGATCGTCAATAACGTGATTCTAACCGAGGTGATTGAAGAGACCCGAATAAGTGTGAAAGAGGGGGAATCGATTGCGGAACCACTCCGACGAAGTGGGCAGTTTCCTCCCCTGGTAACACATATGATTGCGATTGGAGAAAAGACCGGCGAACTCGAGACGATGTTAGAAAAAGTGGCGAATACTTATGATGATCAAGTCGACACCAAGGTTTCTACTCTTACCACTCTCCTAGAACCACTCATGATCGTGGTGATGGGGGGTGTCGTCGCGGCGATTGTTCTTTCCATCCTCTTACCGATCTTGAAACTCAATCAATTAGCGAGATAGTCCTGTCTTATGTTCCAACAACTCACACAAAAATTCTCCGACGTCATTGATCGATTGAAAGGAAACGCCACTCTCAATGAAAAAAATATTGAGGAGGCGCTTCGCCAAGTACGTCTCCATCTGCTCGAAGCGGATGTAAATTTCAAAGTCGTGAAGGAGTTTTGTGAACGGGTGAAGGAGAAGGGGATGGGGGAAGAGGTCCACAAGAGTCTTACTCCTTATAAACAGTTCGTCAAAATATTCCACGAAGAGTTAGTTCATTTGATGGGGGTCGCTTCCGAGCCGAATCTTGCTTTCAAACCCCCTGTGGTTCTTCTGCTTGCCGGTCTGCAAGGATCGGGAAAAACTACGACCGCGGCGAAACTTGCTTACTATTATAAGAAAGAGAAAAAGCGATTTCCTCTCCTTGTTCCGGCGGATATTTATCGCCCCGCTGCGATTGAGCAGCTTAAAGTGCTCGCCAAAAAATATGACATCCCTTGCTACGACACTTCCCCCAAAGAAGACCCCGTCAAGATTTGCAAACGGGCACTTGAGATGGCCAATGATCGTGGTCTCGATTTGGTGATTCTTGATACCGCGGGACGGATGCAAATCGATGAGACTTTGATGGATGAGTTGCAGAGGATTGTGAAAAAAATTGAGGTGCACCATCCGATCCTCGTCGTCGATTCGATGTTGGGACAAGAGTCGGTCAATGTCGCCAAGGCATTCCATGAAAAATTAAAACTCAGCGGTGTGATCCTCACTAAATTAGACGGCGATGCTCGAGGTGGCGCTGCGCTTTCCGTTCGCTATATTACCGGCTGTCCCATTTACTTCGCGGGGGTGGGGGAGAAGGTGGAAGAGCTCGAGCCGTTTTATCCTGACCGGGTTGCCTCACGGATTCTCGGAATGGGGGACATGCTTTCTCTCATTGAACAGGCTCAGAAAAATTTTGATGAGACCGAGGCCAAAGAGATGGCCCAAAAGGTCTTGAAGCAACAGTTCACTCTGGAGGACTTTCGCAAACAATTAAGACAGATGAAAAAGCTTGGGTCGATGGAAAAGATTTTAGGGATGATGCCGGGGATGGGAAAGATTTCCGATCGCGTCGATTCCAAAGATTTAGAAAAAGACCTTAAAAGAAAAGAGGCAATCCTCGACTCGATGACGGTTTCTGAACGGGTCAATACCAAGATTCTCAATGGTTCTAGACGCCTACGCATTGCTAAAGGGAGTGGGACGCAGGTTTCGGAGATTAATCGCCTCCTTAAAGAGTTTGAACAGATGCAGAAGATGATGGGGAGGTTTGGGAAACTAGGGTTAAAGGGGATTAAGGGGCTTTTTGCTGGGGGATGATTAGCTGATTTTCTCTCTTGATCTTCCGACCGTGAAAAGTTAGGAGCCTCCTCCTTCAAACGTAATTAGGAGTTTCATTATTATGTCCGTAAAAATTCGCATGGCCCGACACGGGACCAAAAAAAAGCCTTTTTATCGAATCGTCGTCGCTCATTCCGAGGCCCCTCGTAATGGAGCCTTCATTGAAATCCTCGGAACCTTCGACCCCCAGGCGAAAGTCAAAGGGTTGGTTTTAAAGCAAGATCGGTTGCAATATTGGATCGGTAAAGGGGCTCAGCCTTCTGAGACCGTTGGGCATTTGATTAAGAAAAATAAGGCAGCATAGTAGCGTGAAGCGTACCTCGTGAAGCGTGAAGCGTCCAAAAAGGGTCCATCCATCCGTCAAAGTGTTCCTCAACCTGCTGGAAAGTTCATTCCACTAGGAAAGATCCTCCAAGAGTGGGGGATTAAGGGGCAGGTTAAGTTTCTTTCTTTTAATTCTCAAAGTTCTATTTATTCCCAGTTAGATCAGATTTATTTTCAATCCGAACATGAAATCAGCTCTCTCGATTTGGAGCAAGCGAAGGTTCATGGGAAGTTCTGGCTCATCAAATTCAAAGGGTTCGATAACCCAGAAAAGGCTCGTGAGTTGAGGGGGAAAGTTTTGGGACTTCCCAGAGATCAAATCCCTTCTGCAGAAGAGGGGGAATTTTATCTTGCGGATCTAGAAGGGTTTACAGTTATTTCTCATTCCGAAGAAGAAGTGGGGGAGATCCTTGATTTCCAATTAGTGGGAGATACTGAGGTGATGAAGATTAAGAAGCAGAATGGAAATGAAGTTTTGGTTCCTTACCGTTCCGATTTTGTAAAGAGCACTTCAATGCCGGAAAAGAAAATTGTTCTTACTGAAATGGCAGATGAATTATTTCATTTATGACCCAACGTTTTGACATCTTAACTCTCTTTCCCGATTCAATTTCTTCATATTTGCAATCCTCTTTGCTTGGAAAAGCGGTGGAGAAAAGTCTAGTTAAATATCATCTCCACCAACTCCGCGACTACGCAACTGATAAGCATCGACGAGTAGATGATGAAGTCTATGGTGGTGGGGAAGGGATGGTATTCAAGCCAGAACCGTTGGCAAGCGCGATCGATGCCATCCGAAAAGATTATCGAAAAGGAAGAATCATTTATTTAAGTCCGCAGGGAAGAAGGCTCGATCAATCGATCGTTTCCGAGTTAAGCCAATACGATGAGCTCCTGCTCATCTGTGGTCGCTATGAAGGGATTGATGAACGGGTGATTCAAGGTTGGGTGGATGAAGAGATTTCTTTAGGAGACTTTGTGCTCTGTGGTGGGGAGATTCCAGCCCTTGCGATTGTGGAAGCGGTGACCCGATTGATCCCGGGGGTGGTGGGGAAAGAAAATTCTTTAGTCGAGGAAACATTTAGTGAGGGGCTGTTGGAATATCCTCAGTATACTCGGCCACCTGATTTCCGCGGAATGAAAGTTCCGGAGGTGCTTCTTCAGGGGAATCATCAAGAGATTGCCCATTGGCGGCGAGAAGAAGCATTGCGAAGGACTTTTCTCAAGCGTCCCGATTTGTTAAATGCTCTCTCTCTGTCGGAAAAAGATCGAAAATTCCTGCAAGATTTAGGATGGAAAAATGGCTAAACCCTCACTCTATCTAGCTTTGGTCCATTACCCGGTCTACAATCAGGCCAAAGAGGTAGTATCTACCTCGATTACCCCTTTTGACCTCCATGACATCGCTCGAACCAGCAAAACCTTTGGAATTGTTAAGTATTTTGTTGTTTGTCCCGTGGAGAGTCAAAGAAAGCTAGCCCAGCGGATTATGGATCATTGGTTGGTGGGGGTTGGGGCGACGATGAATGTGACCCGAAAAGAGGCATTTGAGTTGGTGAATTTGGTCCCCTCCCTTGAAGAAGCTCGTTTGACAATTGAAAATGAAACTGGTACCCCAGCCCGGCTTATCGGCACTTCGGCGAAGAGTGGTTCAAACCGGATCAATTTTTCCGAATATCGTTCCCTCTTAAAAGAAGATGATCGTCCTCACCTCTTGCTGTTTGGTACTGGCTGGGGGATGACGGAAGAGCTTTTAGCGCAAACCGATTTGATGATTGAGCCGATTGGAACTCAAGAAGATGGCTCTTACAATCATTTGCCGGTGCGTGCAGCTGTCGCAATTATTTTAGATAGAATTTGTAATGGCAATTCATAGTCGCTGAAAAGGAGTTTTAAAATGTATTCCCTATTCCAATTCGACCAACCTCAGATGAAGAAAAATATTCCAGACTTTAAAGTAGGGGATACCCTCAAAGTTTTTTGTAAGGTGAAAGAAGGGGAAAAAGAGCGTGTGCAGCTCTTCGAAGGAGTGGTGATTGCTCGTCACAATCGTGGCATGGGTTCTAGCTTTACCGTTCGCAAGATGAGTTATGGGACCGGAGTGGAAAGGATTTTCCCACTTCATGCCCCGTTTATCGATCGCGTTGAAATTAGTACTCGAGGGAAGGTCCGTCGCGCTAAGCTTTATTACTTAAGAAATCTCTCCGGTAAAAAAGCTCGTATTCTTACCCTAGATACTCGTGGCAAAGAAATTGAAGTAGCGCGGGTGACTCCCGAAGTAGCCACACCTGCTGTTCAAAACAGTGTGGAAGGTCATCAAGCTTAAAACTCAACCGACTCATTTTCAGATCAGCAACTTTAGTTTGTTCCTCTTTATGGATCTCTACTCCGAGGAGAAAAGATTAGTTCCCAGTACGGTCTCCCTCCTGGCAGGAGTCGATGAGGTTGGAAGAGGTTGTCTGGCCGGTCCTGTTTTTGCCGCTTCGGTGATTCTCCCCCGTGATTTAAAAATTCCTCACCTCAATGATTCTAAACTTTTAACCCCCAAATTACGCGAATCGATCAACGAGCAGATTCTCAAACATGCAATTTCCGTCAACGTTGCGAGCGTGGAGGTTGATGAGATTGATCAACTCAATATCCTTTGGGCGTCGATGAAGGCGATGCGATTGGCAGTTGAAGGGCTGAAAATTTTTCCACAATTTATCATTACCG
>JBGTGJ010000173.1:0-7164 GCA_041746775.1 bacterium | reverse complement strand
ACCGTCAGCATGATTATTGTCGCCTAGGTCGCAATCTTCACCTTCGGAGACGATGCCATCACCGCAACTTGGGTTTGGACACTCTTGACAATTACCGCTGCATCCATCGAGATCGTTGTTATTACCGTCATCGCACTGCTCTACTCCTTCTTCAAGGAAGCCATCGCCGCAGATGTTAAACACACATTCGCCAACGCATGAGTCGGTATTGTCATTGTTTCCATCATCGCATTCTTCCCCTGGTCCAACGATTCCATCACCGCATTCGGAGTTGGTGCAACGATGTGTGCAAGCGTCATTATCACTGAAGTTACCATCATCGCACTCTTCACCGGGATCGACGTTGCCGTCACCGCAAAACTCTAACATGCAGTCTTCGGTGCAACCTTCTCCGCCATCGCACTCTTCGCCGCGGCTAAATTGAGTGATACCATCACCGCATTCTTCGATTTTGCATTCTTCATTGCAACCGTCGTCATTGTCCGTGTTGCCATCATCGCATTCTTCACAATTTTGCACATCACTAGGATCATCGCATCGGACTTCGCCATTTCCGCAAACGGGGCAGATTTCACAATTAGCGCTACATCCGTCATTTCCAATAATGTTACCGTCATCGCATTCCTCACCTAGGTCAGGATCGGTGACGCCATCCCCGCAAAAGGGATTCACGACTTTACAGTCCGAAGTGCAATCATCACCATTTGAGGTGTTGCCATCATCGCATTCTTCGCCATGTTCTAAGAGCCCGTTCCCGCAAACTGGCGGGCATGCGGCTCCTTCGCAGGCTGCATTTACAATTTTTGGCATGAGAGAAAGCGCCCATACTAGCGCCAAAATACTCAATAGGCTCGTTCCAGTTATTTTAAAGGGGATTACCCCCCGACAGTGTGTTTTCATAAAGACCTCCTTGTTACATTTTGATAAGTCCATCCAAATGATGAAATATTAACTTCACCCATTCTATAAAAGTGCACGTAAAGAAGGATAGAAAATGGGATAGGTTTGAAGATGAGAGAGGGGAGGATAAAAAGGAAGAAAGATGAGCTGAAAACCTCGCTAAAAAAAAACCTCACTTAAGTGAGGTTTTTTTATAGTGAAAGATAATCGACAAATCATGAGCCATCAACCAGGCTACTGGCACGAATTAAACCTTTTTTGTCCAGAACGATGATTTCTTTGCTTCTTAGACTAATTAATTTTTCTTCTTTAAATTCTTTCAGTAATCGCATGGCTGTTTGGACGGCTGTACCAATCATCTCTGCCAAATCTTCGCGCGACAGCTTTAAATTAATAAGGACCCCCCTTTCTTCGGGTATCCCGTAGCGAAGTGACAATTGGATTAATAATCTCGCCATCCGTTCTCTGACGGAGCGCTGTGCTACATCAATACGCTCTTCTTCACTCGTTTTAAGATTTTTAGCTAAGATTTCTATTACTTTGTGCGCAACCGAGGAGTTTTGTTGCATCAAGTGCAAAAAGGTATGGCGATCCATAAAGCCTACTAGTCCATCTTCTAGCATTTCACCGGAAGAAACGAAGCGATCTCCTGAAAACATCGCTTCAACTCCTAAAAAATCTCCTGCTTGAGCAACATATAATATATACAGCTTCCCTTCAGGACCAATTTTATAGGTTTTTACTCTCCCTGATTTAACGCAATAGATTCCTAACGCAGGATTTCCTTCGTAATAGATCGATTGTTTCTTTTTATAAGAGTGAAAAGCTAATTTGTTGATTAGGATGCCTAAAGCATCCTCAATCATTTCAATATCATCTTCGTTAATAGAATGGGTATTTTTAGACGTGAGTGCATTATATTGACCTGTTTCCATTTTTCTTCCTCCTCTTATTACCCTTCACAAACCCCACCTCTATCCGAGATCATTAAATGAAAGGATAAAGAGTTTTTTTCTTGATTACAAAACAAAAAAAAATATATTTTTATGCTAAAATAAAAATATAAAAATGCATTTCATCATGGCACGAAATTTGGCAATGCCGTTGACTGTCCAACTTTCCAAATTAAACTGATAACAAAGCCAATTGACAAGGTAGACGCCCTATAGTACGCAGTCGACCTTCTCGAATTTAAACAACAATTTACACTTACTTAAACCAATCATTTTTATGCCAGTACCTAAGCGAAGAAAATCAAAATCCCGACGCGACATGCGGCGGGCCAATCACAAATTAACCCCTGTCAATGTCTCTGCCTGTCCACGGTGTAAGGCCCCTAGGCTTCCTCACCGAGTTTGCGTGCAGTGTGGTTTTTATAAAAGTGTCGATGTGCTTAAACTAGAAGAGGTTTAAACCTTTATTCTTAAGGGGAATGGATGAACGTCGATAAGAAAATCAAACAAATCATTGCCGAACAACTGGGACTGGGTGAAGAAGAAATTCAGGATTCCGCGAGTCTTTTAGATGACTTAGGGGCTGATTCCCTCGATATCGTTGAGCTGGTCATGGCGATGGAAGAAGAGTTTGAGATGGAGATCCCCGACGAAGATGCCGAAAAGATCGTGACCGTGAAAGATGTGATCGATTACGTTAATAAAAGAACTCAAGAAAAATGAAACTGGCCATTGCCTCCGATCATGGAGGCTTTCATTTAAAAAGTTCTCTCCTTCAGTTTTTAACTTCAAGAAAAATTGAATATGTTGATCTAGGTGTAGTGGCAGATACCTCTGTCGATTACCCGGATTATGCTGCCAAAGTGGCCGAGAAAGTCGCGTCTAAAGAGGTGGATGGAGGCATTTTAGTCTGCGGAACGGGGATTGGGATGTCGATCACCGCTAATAAATATAAAGGGGTACGTGCGGCTGTTGTAACGGATACTTACACCGCTCAGATGAGCAAAGAACATAATAATGCCAATGTGATCGCGCTTGGTGGCCGGGTTTTAGATGAAGCGAAGGGGGTTGAAGTGGTGCAGGCCTGGTTAGATGCAAAATTCCAAGCCGGACGACATGAGAAACGGTTGGAAAAGATTACAGAGATTGAGAAGAAGAATTTCAAGTAAAGACAGACTAGAGACCAGCGACCAGTGACCAGTGACATTGGATTTAAGAAAAAAGTCCCTGGTCACTGGCCCCTTGTCTCGGGTCATTTCAATAGAAGGAAAAACCTGTGAGCATTCTCAAAGATTCCGATCCAAAAATTTATCAAGCAATTCAAGGGGAGCTCGATCGGCAAGAGTATAAACTTGAGATGATCGCTTCCGAAAACTTTGTTTCGCGTGCGGTCATGGAAGCGACCGGCAGTGTGATGACTAACAAATATGCCGAGGGCTATCCTGGAAAAAGATATTATGGGGGGTGTGAATTTGTCGATCAGGCGGAGGAGTTGGCGAGAGAGCGGGTAAAGCAGTTGTTTGGGGCGGCATATGCCAATGTCCAACCTCATTCTGGCTCGCAGGCAAACATGGCGGTATATTTTACCTTCCTTAAGCCAGGAGACAAGGTGATGGGGATGAATCTTTCCCACGGCGGGCATTTGACTCATGGTTCCCCTGTCAATTTTTCCGGGCAGCTTTATCAATTTGTCGCTTACGGAGTTGATCGAAAGACTGGTCGGATCGATTACGATCAGTGTGCCGATCTTGCTAAAAAAGAGCGGCCTAAGATGATGACGGTGGGAGCTTCTGCTTACTCTCGAAATATTGATTACAAAAAGTTCCGCGCGATTGCTGATTCCTGTGGGGCTTTCCTTTTTGCCGATATCGCCCATCCGGCAGGACTCATTGCTAAAAAATTGTTAGATGATCCCATTCCCCACTGTCATGTGGTCACCTCCACTACTCATAAAACTTTACGAGGTCCGCGTGGTGGTTTGATTCTCATGGGAAAAGATTTTGAAAACCCATTCGGTCAGGTTGCACCCAAATCGGGTCGAACCAAGATGATGAGTGAACTACTCGATTCGATGGTGATTCCAGGCATTCAAGGCGGGCCGCTGATGCATGTGATTGCGGCGAAAGCGGTTGCTTTCAAAGAGGCACTTGAACCTACGTTCGAAAATTACTCGAAGCAGATTATAAAAAATGCCCAAGCGCTTTCTGCTAGATTAGTTCAAATGGATTATCACATCATTTCGGGTGGAACGGACAACCATCTCATGCTCATCGACCTGAGAAATAAAGGGATTACCGGCAAAGATGCCGAGAAGGCTTTAGAGCTGGCTGGGATCACCGTAAATAAAAATGCGGTCCCTTTTGATGATCAAAGCCCACTCATTACTAGCGGGATTCGAATTGGAACTCCCGCTCTCACGACTCGAGGAATGAAAGAGGCTGAGATGGAGATGATTGGTAGCTGGATTGATGAGGTCTTGCGTGATCCGCAAAATTCCTCATTGCACCAAAAAGTATGCGCAGAGATTCGGCAACTTTGTGAAAAATTTCCGCTTTATTCGAAATAGTATTCCTTCCTCTCTATGAAATGCCCCTATTGTTCACATCCCGAAAGTAAAGTGATTGACTCCCGTGTTGGAAAAGATGGGGGGATGATCCGACGTCGCCGTGAATGTGAAGTCTGCACCAAACGATTTACCACCTACGAGCGGTTGGAGGAGATGCTCCCTTTTGTCATTAAAAAAGATGGGCGAAGAGAGCCCTACGATCATAATAAAGCGATTACTGGTCTCAAAAAGGCATGTGAAAAACGGCCTATCTCTATTGAAACCATCGAAAAATTAACCAATGATCTCGAGGCGAGTTTGATTGAGAGCGGAGAACCCGAAGTTCCTTCTCACCTCATTGGTGAAAAGTTAATGACAGGATTAAAAGATCTCGACGATGTTGCCTATGTTCGATTTGCCAGCGTTTATCGTTCTTTCAAAGACATCGGAGAGTTTGTCGATTTGATTCGAAAACATGAAGGGGTTTAATGAACCATTCCGATGAATACTGGATGGGCTTGGCTCTCGCCGAAGCGATGAAGGGGAGGGGGCGTACCTCGCCTAATCCGATGGTGGGCGCGGTGGTCGTCCGTGATGATCAACTTTTGGCTAAGGGTTTTCATCATCGGGCAGGTCTTCCTCATGCCGAAATTGAGGCATTCAAGAAAACCAAAAATCTCAAAAATGCGACCCTCTATGTGACCCTTGAGCCGTGCTGTCATGAAGGGAAACGAACTCCTCCTTGCACCCAATCGATCCTCAAAAGTGGAATTCATCGTGTTGTCATCGGGACAGTTGATCCCAATCCTTTAGTTTCGGGAAAGGGGATTCGACAACTGAAGCGTGCGGGAATCAAAACAACCGTTGGAACTCTTCGAGAGGATTGTCAGAATTTAAATCTCTTTTACAATCATTGGGTCGTTAAAAAAGCTCCTTGGGTTGTATTAAAAATTGCAAGCTCCATGGATGGCAAGGTGGCTCTTCCCAATGGCCGCTCCCGTTGGATTACCTCCGAAACCTCCCGAAAGTGGGTCCATCAACTTCGCAGCGAGGTGGATGCTATTTTGGTGGGGGTCGGAACGGTGTTAGCGGATGATCCGGAACTGACTGCTCGGCTCAGCAAAAAATCTCCTCAGCCACTTCGCGTTGTTTTAGATCCAAAATTACGAATTCATCCTGCTGCTAAAATACTTACTAACTTATTTCATGCGCAAACCCTTCTCATCGTTTCGCAAAAAGCAATGAATTCCCGAAAAGCGCTTCAACTAAAGAATCGAGGGATCGAAATTCTCTCAGTCCCGACGGATTCCAATGGGAGATTCCAATTAAAAAAACTTCTCCACGTGCTTGGAAAAAAAGGGATCCTAAGCCTGATGGTTGAGGGAGGAACTGCCACTTGGACGGAATTTTTAAATCAAAAAATAGCTCGCGAAATGCTTTTCTTTATCGCCCCTAAAATTTTAGGTGGAGATGCCCATTCGATTTTTAATCCTTTGAAGCTGAAGAAAATCCCTAAAAATTCCCCATGGCAGTTAAATGTCCTCGAAAAGGTGGGGGAAGATCTATTACTTAGTTACCGGCTTACTTAAGAATAAATAAGCAACTTTTTTACAATCTTATCGAGAACAGCGGAATCAATTCAATTAAAGGAATAAGATATGGCAGGCGTCACCCCAAAGTGTGCTCCTGGGATGGTTTATATCCCTGCGGGTTCTTATGAACGTGGTTCAACAAATTCCGAGAATGAACAACCGATACGTTCGATTGATATTTCCGCTTTTTGTGCGGATAAACATAGTGTGACTAATTCTCAATATAGTCAGTACCTGAGTCAAAAGAAGCTGAAAGCTCCACTCTTAAGCCCAACAGGATTTGATCGTCCCCATCAACCGAGAGTTAATGTCGATTGGAATGAAGCAAATAATTTCTGTAAGGGGGAAGGAAAACGACTTCCTACGGAGGCGGAGAGGGAGAAAATGGCCAAAGGGCCCAGTGGGAAAGCTGAGTTTGGTACTAGCCATGGGCAACTTGAAGGGGACCAAGGTCAAAAATTAGCGCATTATAATGAAGATACAACTAAAGAGGTCTGTTCTTATCCCACCAATGGGTATGGGCTCTGCGATATGAGTGGAAACATCTATGAGTGGACTTCCGATTGGTATCACAAAGATTATTATCAGACTTCTCCGACAAAAAATCCTCAAGGGCCCGCGAGCGGCGAATATAAAGTTATGAGAGGGGGTTACTGGTGGTGGTATGTGAATACCGATCATTTGCGAACCACCGAACGGAGTCATAAACTTCCGACCGCGCGGGGTTATGGAATTGGATTTCGCTGTGTCTCCGATGTAAAATAATTTTCATTCGATTATCTCGTGGCTCTCCGTAGATAAATTCATTAAGAATATAAAAATGTTTACAGGAATTATTAAAGGTAAAGGGATCGTCAAATCGATTCGATCGACTGGAAAACATTCCAAGATGCAAATTCAGTCCTCTTTTCCTTTACGAAAAATGAAAATGGGAGATTCCATTGCGGTCAACGGTTGCTGCCTTTCTGCAACCAAGATTCATGGAAAATTATTTTCTGCCGATCTCTCTCCTGAAACTTTAATAAAAACCAATTTAGGGGATTTGAAAGTTGGTCATCACGTTAATTTAGAGCTTCCTCTTACCCTTCAAGACCGGTTGGATGGCCATATCGTCCAGGGGCATGTCGATGGAGTGGGACAAATCCTGAAGCGTGAAGAGAAAAAAATTGAAGGA
>JBGTGJ010000172.1:0-7329 GCA_041746775.1 bacterium | reverse complement strand
GTTGGAAAGCTTGAGGAGTTGAAAAATGAGAAGGGGGAAGAACGGGACACCGTTGGGCACATCAAAAGCCTACTCCAAAAAGGATGGATCCCCGAATCGATCGCCGCCCATATCATGGGGACACGTCACACCGCTTATTTGGATGATATCCGAGTAGCTAGAAAAGTAGTCTCGGTATCGCTAGATATCGAGCCGACGCTGAGAAATCCTGAGAAACGAACCGATGCTGAAAAGTTGGTAGAACAAGCCTATGAAAAAGTTATGGAGGAGTATTTCGACGGGGAAGAAATCGACGTTGCCAAACTCTTTCGTATTTTAGAATCCAATCCCACTACGGAGGTGATGAGACTTAAGGAGGAATGGCAGAAACAAAAAATAGTATCGATCGAGATGAAATCCGATGAAGAATTAAAAGAGATCACTAAAGGCTGGAAATTGGAAGAACATTGCCCCCTCCCCAACTGTCTATTTAAAGGAAAAGACCCCGCTAAGGAAAACGACCAAGACGCCATCTTCATCCGCAAGATCCCCCCCTTTGATCCAAAAACATTAGCAGGAAAAACCCTTCATGAAAAAAAGATGATACGAGATTCACTCAAAAACTCTCTTCATGACCCAGTCATGTACCGAGCAAAGGGGAAGTTGCACGAAGGAGACCACTTCCATTTAAGTACTGGAAATCTCGATGGCCTCGAAAGAGGAGGAGATCGCCTCAAGCTTGCCAATATCAGCCGACAACATCTTCTAGTCTCTGAGACCATGGCGCAGCTTGAAGAGTCCCGCTGGGAAATTCGTTTTTACACGGATGTGCATTATCAAGTCGCCCACCGTTTAGGAGAAAACCTGGCTCTTTTTTATCGAAATCAAAATGATCAGCATTATTTTGGGAAGAAGAAATAAAAGTGAAAAAGCCCGACAATTGTGAGTTCACTTTATAATAATCTTCCCACTTTCCGCCGCAAATTTCTTGAGGGTTAGATTGATAAGAGTCTGATAGGGGATCCCATTTTGTTTGGATAATTTCTGATAATAATCCAGCGTATCTTGATCAATACGGATAGTTTTTTGCACCTTTTTTGGCCGATAAAATTTACCCCTCACTGCTTTTGAAAAATTATATTCCTTCTTCATATTCTTTGATCTCCTTTCGTGTCGCCTTTCTCGCTGAAATAATCCTAATCTCTTCTTTTCCTTCATCCGTAATGGAATACATATGGACGATGACAAGTATTTTAGCATCGGCACTTCTGCCTAGGGTAATCCATCTTTCTTCAGAATGTTTTTTTCCATCCAACATGGACATATGCAAGGGATCCTCAAACACCGTCTGTGCAAGCTCAAAAGAAACGTCATGCTTTTTAATATTCTGCTCGGCTTTTTCGAGGTCCCAACTAAACAACATTGTAGTTACAATGTACTTGAAAGTAATTTCTCTGGCAAGTGGAGAAAGATTTTTAAGGAACTTTACGCTAATCTTTTTTTACCGGAACTAATTTTGCGTAACCTTGGTGAATCTCAAACTGAAATTTTGCTGCTCCAAAACTCACCTTGTCCCCATTCTTTAGTCTGACCCCTTCGCGATTTGTCACCGGTATGTAAGCCCCTGTTGCTCGATCTTTAATGAAGGTGTTTGAAGCCTTTCCTTTTTCCAATTTAAGATCTTCTAATTTGTATTCCCCATTTTTCACGACTAGTCTGGCATGCTGGGCTGAAACCGTCCGGTGACCATCAATCTTATCATCAATTAAAATCTGCTGAGCGTCCTTTTGCTTCACTGCACCAATGAGAATATTTTTGTCTTTAGCCGGGATGGTCCATTCGACAACCCCTCCTTCCACTTCCACTTTTCCAAAAGCAATGACTGCTTGTGGAGCAGACTTTTTAGGATCTGGGTTGGGTATAATGATGGGGCGTTGGTCCTCTGGGTTGAGATCAGGAGTATTGAGCCAATTTCGCTTAGGGGGTTGAGTGGTTTTTTTTATCGGTGGTGGGGTAATACCACGGGCCTGTCGATATAATACATTGGGTTTCAAAACATCGGTAGCAGGGGTGATATCGACGTATCTTGTGTTGCCTGGTATTTCGCTGACATAGGGAGAACCCAAAAGCAGCTCTGCCTGCTTGATGTAATCGGCTGGTTTATAAACCACAATCCCTGCATCAATGATTTCCGAAGGGACGCCATAAGAATTGACGGAACCGTCTTTAAATCGAATGGAATGAACCCAGGAACGTTTGACATTTGTCTCACCAGTCGGACTGTTTTTTTCTTCAGCAAAGGTCCAAATCACTTCGCGGCGTTTACCTGTGGCATCAATCAAATATCCGCCGACATAATCTCTCTCTTCAACCTCTCCGAATATGGGATGTTGAGTATCGCGCTTCTCAACTTCTTGAGTAAAGTCTGGTAGAAACCCCTCAGGATATTTTAACCTCTTTAGCTGGTCAATTTTACGCTCTGCCTTGGTAGGATTAGCTTCACCTTGAAATTCATGACCAGGTTTAAATTTTTGAATTTCTTTAAGACTTGGTACGTCAGCATATCCAGTGCGATCACCATACCCAAACATCATACTCTGTTGGGCTTCCACCGGTATTCCTCTTCCGGTTTCATTTAAATGTGCCCCCTCGGTGCTGGCATAGTCATCGACAAATTTTTCATTTTTATTCAAGAACCCCTCTTTATTTCCAGTTTGCTCCAAAGCCTCGAGCCCCTTGACAATCTCGGGTACCGGTTGGGTTTCGGCGACATAATGTCTGACCCCTAATTGAACCAGTTGTGCCAAGTCAGCCCCCTCTTCTGGCCGCAATTGCCCTTTCATTATATGGCCACCATTTTTGTAAGGAGAAGTCCGCCAACCACCCCCCGAAATCGATTTGTAGTAAAATCGTTTTTTCAAAACGATTTGACCATTTTCAACCTCCGGGACTACAGCGAACGCATATAATCGGCTATTTTCTCCATCTTTGCTCGTCACCTTTATCACTCGTGTAAAATAAAATGTCTGAGTTGTTCCATCTGGATTATTAATTTCTAATTTCCCCACTGGCTTAAGATCATGGTCTTTCAGTAGATCCTTGACCGCATGCCGTTTTTGCGCAGCCTCTAAGTTTTTTAGCTCTTCTGCGGTAGGCTTTTGTAGATTTGCGATTTGTTTTTCTTCTGTAGGTTTAGATTCTTCTTCCTGTTTTTTCTTCGGCCCACTAGTAGGTGGAGTGATCGTTTGTGATCTCGGGCTTTCGATCAAATACAAAGTGTTATTGTTTTTATCAAATCGATATCTTGCTGTCTGAGTTAAGTCTGCGTCCCCTTCAGTGACTTTATAATAGATCGAGTCGGGCATTGAGTTGGATCGAATGGTTCCGAATGCAATTTCTTGCCCGTCATGAAGAAGCTCGACCGCATCGAGATCTAGCCGGCGCCATTCCCCATTTTCTTTTATCCAAACTCCATTTCCTCTTAACTCTCGACTTTCGGAGGCAAGATTCTCAATGTAAACATCCCCTTGATTATCTTTAATCAGGCGTGCGTGCCTCTGACTAATGAGATGATCGTTGTTGTTCTCGGCTCCTTTGAGCTGGAAAAAGTTTGAAGGACGTTGAACCTCTTCCCCTCGGTTACCTAAAATGGCGACCTCTCTTCCCCCTTCGGAAAAATCTTTGATAAAGGGGATCGTCCCTTCCGGTATTTTCGGACTTTCAGTAGGAGCTTCATTTTTCTGATATAAATTAGGCTTCTTCGCCTCCACCCCCATTTTAGCAGCCAGCGGCTTAGCCGATGTTTTTTCACCAGTAGAAGCGGCACTTGCTTTGCCACGCGACGATTGAACCGCCCGAACCACGCGAACTCCAAGATATGCTGCCACCCCAACCCCCGCCGCAATCGCTGCTCCTTGAATCACGGAAATCCCTATCTCTCCTACTCCAGAACCAATCAGTAATAGCGGGCCGACTAGAGAGCTATTCAATCCCACCCCCAATTTATTTTTTTCTATTTTAGTCTTGCCTCCCGTTAGTGGAGACTTGGGTTTGGCGGGGGATTGCACGGCCTTTGCGGCTAGGGGGAGTGATGCTTGTGAGGGAGAAGCCGTTGGAGATTTTTTATGCAGAGTGGTGATCTTGCTGGGAATCTCTACTTGTTTCGGTGGCAACTGGGTTGCTGCCTTTGCGACCGGCTTGGCATCCACAGCAATCTCAAAAGTGACTTTGACATTTTTGCCGGGAGTGAGCTGAATCTCGATAGAGTTCTTCTTAGCCCCTTCTCGGGATAATTTTCCAAAATATTGTCGTCGATCGGCATGATCTTGTTCGGTAACTTCCGACCCCGCCATCTTTTGAAAGGTTTTGATAAAATTGCTAGCGGTTTTCCAATTGCCTATCTTAATTTTAATCGGCGCTGCTTCCTGAATCGTTAATTGACTAAAACCGCTTTCAAAATAAGACTCAAGATCTTCAAAAGATTTAAAATTAATTTCATAAGAAAAATCAGGTTTTCCTCCAGGAGTTTTTCTTGCAGCATTCAATGATTCTGTTTCAAAGGCTGTCAAAACCGAGCGCAGAGGTTCAAGTTCTTTAGTAAGTTTTCTTGTTGCCTCTTGATAACTTCGCTCCAAGGCTCGAAAATCATGTCGATAATTTTTTTCTGCGATTTCTTTAAGACGGTTAGATTTTTCTATGAGGGTTCTTTTTGTGTTTTTGGCTCGATCTTTAAATCTTTGGGAGATTTCAGAATTAGATTCTGCATAATCTCCGGCTGCATTTTTATATTCTTCAAATTGTTCAATGAGTTGTAATATCTCTTTCTTTAATTCTTTGGCCTCTGCACGTGCTCCCTTAAGCTTTGCAAAAAAATCTCTCGCTAGGTCCCCCCATTTTCCAGCACCTCTACCCAATGCTACTAGTCTGTCTTCTTTCTCCGGTCTTTCAAAACTATTCAAAATATGTTCGGCCATTCTCAAATTTTTTAATGCTGATTTTGAGGTATTGCTCAATGGAGTATTTTGATTAGATTGGGTAGGCAGATAATCATTACGTCCTTCAATATTTTCAAACCTTGGCTGAATTGCTGACTTCTCTACATTGGAACTAGGCCCTTCCCTATTTACCTGTTCTTCTATTTTTTTATGAAACTCCTCCAGGCTTAACCGATCGCGATTCGCCAAAAGATTCTGCCGTGCGAAAATTTGTGAAGCAATCGCTTCCGGAGATCTAAAATCGAATCGTTTACCACCAATGATTAAAACATCCCCTTCTCGAATATTGGCTAATTGGTCTGGTGGAATAGGAGTCCCTTCTCTTGCCCCTTCACCCGCTCTTAAAATTAAAACTTCTCCAACACTCCCTGAAAATGAAACACGATAAGAACTATCTGCCTCATTTTTGAAAATCTGAACTGGGACCCCTCCAACAGTTAACTCAGCAGAACCTTTCCAACCCAAAGAAAATGCGTGAGTAGATCCCTCACCCGAAAGCACTCCGGAACCCTCCCCCACCACCACCCCACGAAAAGCTGGAAATAACTGATAACCTTTTCCCTCAGGAAGAATTTCTACATGAAAGAGTCCTTGCCGCACCCCTTCTCCTAAAGACCCCTGCAGGAGAGTCCTCAATTGGCGTGCCTTATCGAGAGACAACTCTCCACTTTGTACCTGCTTATTAAATTCGGATCTCATCTCTGGATTTAAGTGATCCAAAACTGGTTTTAAAACAGCGTCGATTTCAGCGCTCGTACCCTTCATCTTTTTCGCTGCTGCAGCGGCAAACCCTTTTGCCCAAGCCTCTTGGTCTATTTTCTTATCTTGGACAGGAGGTAGACTTGGAGCGCCAGCATTGGAAGGAGGGGTCGAAGAAGTTTTTTGAGCGGGGATATCGTGTTGGTAGACGTGAACAGCGATATTATCAGGCTTATAATGATCAACCTTCATGTGTCCGTCTACTTTTGTGGGAGTGGTTCCTTCCTTTAATGAATAGACCTCCCCTGTTTTGGTATTTGGATCGACACTATAATATTTGTCCGACAGTTCGGGATGCTTGACTCCAACCCTTTCGACACCCGACGAATCTATAAATTTTACTCGCTGACCGTAGACATCCCCTCCCGATTTTGTGGAGATAATGAAATAACCTGGAAAACTTTCCAACTCGACCGCATCTTGCTTAATCCCCTGTTCATCTGTGATTTCAGTAGTCTTTCCCCCTTCAATTTTTTCCCCTTGAGATTTTGCCTGAATAATCTCGTCAACTTGGGCTAATCGCTCCATCTTAAGACGAGTTAGCTCGACTAAGGCTGTTTGAATTTCATGGGGAGTAGAATATTTTTTGGAAATTTCTCGGATTTCATGGGTGCTCACATTATCACTCAGCCCATCGGAAAACATGACGATTCGATCCCCTTTTTGTAACTTCACTCTCGTCACATTGGGAGTTGGTCTTTGCCCTCCACCTAAACTTGTCGTCACAAAATGTGCCAGGGAGTGAGATCTCATATCCAATTCATTATGAATTTTCCCCTCTTCTCTTAGATCACTAACCGCCGATTGTTCTTTAACGCGAACAACGGTGTCCCATCCTCCTTGAGGATTTTGTCGCAAAACAATCGCTCCGGCATCGCCAACGTTCGCAATCTCCGCGGTATGAGTCCCATCAGCATGGCGAATAATTCGATGAGCCACAGCTACCGCACCACCTCCACGATACGGGCTACGATTAATCTCCTTTCCTCCTTCTACCAAAGCGCTCGCAACATCCCCCTTCGGTCCATTCATCACCTCAACGATTTTATTTCCTACAATCTCGCTCGCTTTAGCCCCTACTTGCTGTTTGGTCCCCCCCATTCCATCGATCACTGCAGCAAAATTTTCCCCCTGAACAATTCCATCTTCATTGATATTTTTATACCCAATCCCCTCATCGGTGTGAGCTGAGAAGCTTCCATAGTCCTTCGTGGGGCGATCATTTCGGATATCGCCACGTCGAGGCGTAGTTTTCGTATTTTCTCCTAACAATGTTCCAGTGACGGGGAGTGCAGTTTGGGTTGGGGGTTTCGTCTCAGCCCTTTCAACATCTAATAACGTGGGGGGCTTGGCAGGTTTTTGAGGAGTAGAGACCCCCTTGGCTGCTAATGGTGCACTGGGTTTTGAATCCACAGCTGCCGCAGAAACCGATCGACCCGTCACTGCTCGATAAATTCGAAGTCCGACATAAGCTGCTAATCCAACCCCTGTCGCAAAGATTGCCCCTTGAATAAGTGGATTGGAAAAAATTCCCGATCCTTCTTGCAGGGCTTGGGCACCCATGGAAAGAAGGAGGCCAATCTCTCGGATCGCATTG